>NZ_JBXYJF010000049.1:0-10588 GCF_057396245.1 Psychrobacter sp. CX16 | reverse complement strand
CATTTGAGTTTGAATATGAGAACGCCTTTCGAGTTTCATCAAAGTTATGGGTGTTCTGCATAGAAAAAACCAGATACACGGGGTATCTGGCTTGTTTTAAATCATCAACCTATTTTAGGACGAGACATTGTAATTTTTATGATAAATACCAAAATAATCATAATAAACGGTGTCAGCGTAATTTTCTTATATTTTCAAAGAAAAGTGTTGACACTTAAGACTAATATCTCTAATATACGCCCCACTTCGGCATTAACGGTGAAAGCGGTCGAAGTGGTCTGTGTCCCGTTCGTCTAGAGGCCTAGGACCCCGCCCTTTCACGGCGGTAACAGGGGTTCGAATCCCCTACGGGATACCACTATTTTGTGTTATCTAAGTAAGCATTATCCGGTTGATAATTGTTTACGAAAAAGCCAAACTCTTTGAGTTTGGCTTTTTTTATGTCTGTAATGTTAGTAACCCGTCACACTGCTTGTTTATAACCTTATCTTATCTCAAGCAATTTAATTGATGCTAATCTATTAGCGGCTGGCTAAAATTGCTTCTATCAAAGATAAGTCTTCAGCATACGTCAGTTTTATATTCTGATTATTGCCTTGCACCATCTCAATGGGATAACCCATCATTTCAAACGCGCTGGCCTCATCGGTAATCATGAGTCCTTTTTCAGCGACTTGCTGCAATATCTCACGCAGCTTACCTGCTTTGAATACTTGCGGCGTTTGTGCTTGCCACAACTGGCTGCGGTCAACGGTAGACTCAATACGAGCGTCTGCACCCACCTTCTTGAGGGTATCCGCTACTGGTACGCCTAATATCGCACCGTATTCCGATTGCTGTGCAGTATTAATGACTGCATCAATATGCTGCTGTAACACGCAAGGTCGCGCAGCATCGTGAATCAGTATTAAGTCATCAGACTTAGCACCAGACTTTATAATCGCTTCAACACCGGCTTGTACCGATTGCCAACGCTCAGCACCGCCTTCAACAAATATAACAGGTACTGCAAAATCTAATGTATCGGCTAAAGTGTCATCTGCTGCAATTACCAAGTGCAAATCATTAATCACATTACTGGTGCTTAATGCAGCCACGCTTTGCTCCAAAATCGTCTTGCCTTGAACTTGAGTGTACTGCTTAGGCTGACTAGACCCAAAACGGCTACCCTTACCGGCAGCGACGATTAGTGCATACACTTGAGGCTTAGACATAGGCTTATCACTATACCTGCTAAGCGTATCCGCGGATAAATCAGCGTTGTCAGAATTAGCGTGAAAGTCGGATTGATTGCGATGAGTCACAGGCGATTACCTAAGCGATAGATTATGAGAAGGAAGAAGGCTGCAAAATAGATGGCAAGGAAGTATCTTAGAATCTTACTTCAGACTGGCTAAGAGATAGGTATGCTTATTGAGCTTAAGGACAGTAAACTAAGGTATGCTCTCAACCGCATCTTCAGGGTTGATCGGTTCAGCAGGCTGACTGGTATGAGTCACCGGTGCCGTTGATAATTGCACAAAAGTCTCGCCAGATTTAATCAAGCCCAAATCTAATCTTGCGTGTTCTTCGACCGCTTCTAAGCCATTTTTTAAGTCATTCACATCGGCGCGTAATATTTTATTATCGGCCGCTTTTTGATCATTTAACTGCTGCTGCACGTCAATTTCTTCGTGAAGCTTTTCTATACCTGCCCGCCCGCTTGGAGCTAGCCAATACTGATATTGCAGACCGATTAATATAGCAACTGCAATGAGAAATAACATGAATTGGCTAAAATATTTCATAGGGTGACTTATGCTATTGTAAATGAGGTACTAATAGGGATATGCGAGCCGATTAAATGCTTTTATTAATTTTAAAACAGGCATTCAATCTTATGCATTATATAAGGTATCACTGATTATAAGAATAGAGAATCATAAAAAACCACGTCATAGTGGTCAATATAGATCGAGCGACAATATGCCGCTCAATCTATGATTACAAATGATATTACTCATTGAAAAGCTCAATTAACCACGTAAGCCGATGAACTCTTCTGCACCGCGGTAGCTTGCATGTACTTGCTGCTCAATGCGTAGTAATTGGTTGTACTTAGCAACACGGTCAGAGCGGCATAGTGAACCAGTTTTAATTTGACCGGCAGCAGTACCAACGGCTAAGTCAGCAATGGTGCTGTCTTCAGTTTCACCAGAACGGTGTGAGATAATGGTTGCATAGCCATTCTTCTTAGCCAAGTAAATCGCATCTAGTGTTTCAGATAGCGTACCGATTTGGTTGAACTTAATTAAGATAGCGTTGGCAATTTTTTTATCAATACCTTCTTGCAATATAGCTGGGTTGGTTACGAATAAATCATCACCTACCAACTGTACTTTATTACCAAGCTTGCCCGTCAAATATGCCCAACCATCCCAATCAGATTCATCTAAACCATCTTCGATAGAGATAATTGGATATTGCTCGGTTAATTTAACTAAGTAGTCAGAAAAACCTTGACTATCGAAAGCTTTGTTGCCCTCGCCTGCCAAAATATACTGACCATTTTTGTAAAATTCACTCGCCGCACAGTCAAGCGCTAAATGGATGTCTTTACCTGCTTTATAACCAGTTTTCTCAATCGCTTGCATGATAACGGTAATGGCTTCTTCGTTGCTGCGTAAGTTAGGCGCAAAACCACCTTCGTCACCTACAGCTGTATTCAAGCCTTGTGATTTTAAAACAGACTTTAAGCTGTGGAAAATCTCAACGCCTGCACGTAATGCCTCAGAGAAGCTACTAAAGCCCGTTGGCTCAATCATAAACTCTTGAATATCAACGGTGTTATCTGCGTGCTCACCACCGTTTAGGATGTTCATCATTGGTACTGGCATAGTCAAAGACGTTTGATTGCGCAGATTAGCGATGTACTGATGTAGTGGAATTTTTTGAGTTTGCGCAGCAGCTTTTGCGGTTGCTAACGACACAGCAAGCATGGCGTTTGCACCTAGATTGTCTTTGTTTTCAGTACCGTCCAGCTCAATAAGTTTGTTATCAATGCCTTGCTGATCAGTCGCATCACTTTCGATAAGCGCGCTTCTGATTTGGCTGTTTACATTAGCAACGGCTTTTTTCACGCCTTTTCCTAAATAGCGCGACTTATCGCCATCACGTAGCTCTAATGCTTCGCGTGAGCCTGTAGAGGCACCGCTAGGTGCCGCTGCACGACCCATAGAGCCATCCGCTAGAATGACATCTGCTTCGATGGTTGGGTTGCCACGAGAATCAAGAATTTCACGAGCGCGGATATCTTGAATTTCAGTTGCGTTATTAATATTTTCTGCGTACATAGCGTCTACAAGCCTCTTTGATTGAGAATTAAAAATAAGATTAAACGTTGTATTTATATGTGCCAGTGCGTTATGCGTAAGCGCTGTCTATATTGAGTCTATAGCGCTATAACTTCTGGTTAGACAATAACCACTTACAATAAGAGTTAATCACATGATAAAAGCTGCTTACACTCTAAAATGTAGAGCAAAATGCCAATTTAGAGCACACCCTAAAAATGGCTAAAAGTGTCAAAACAATGTCAAATTCAGCATGCGCATAATCATAGCATAAATCCGCAAATTCTTGGATGAAAAGCGGTGGTATAGTTTGCGCTATTATACTTTATATCGGGTTAAACGTAATGCATTCATTAACACAGAAATTGAGCTTAATGCCATCGCTGCCGCTGCTATCATTGGGTTTAACAGACCAAATGCCGCAAGTGGAATGCCCAAACAGTTATAAATAAACGCAAAAAATAGGTTTTGTTTGATATTACGCACCGTCGCACGGGCAATATCCACCCCTGAATGCACTTGCATAATAGAATCGCCCATCAAACGTGCAGATGCACTGTGTTTGGCAACCTCTGTGCCATCAAGCATGGCGAAGCTGGCATAAGCGGTCGCCATAGCCGGTGCATCGTTTACCCCGTCGCCGACCATCGCTACTTTATGGCCAATCGCCTGATGCGCCTCAATCCACTGCGCTTTATCACGTGGATTTAAATGGCCATGCGCAGTCGCTAAGCCTAGCTCATCAGCAACATGAGCAACCACAGACGGTTTATCGCCACTAAGTAGCACAACCTCCAGCCCATCGTCTTTTAATGCTTGAACTGCTTGTGGACTTTGCTCTTTTAACTCGTCCGCCAGTGCAAACATACCCAAAGCAACACCGTCCACACTCACAGCAATGGTACTAGCTATTTGCCATGCTTTTGGCAGCATTTTGGGTAACGTCAGTCCCGTAAATTCAGCCGTACCGACTTTAACTTCTCCAAACCCTGCAATATGAGCCTTAACCCCCATACCGGCGATCACATCGACATCACTCGCCTCTAATAACGGTAAACCTCTTTCATTAGCTGAGCGCACCACCGCAGTCGCCAGCGGATGACTGGCATGCGACTCAACACTGGCAGCCAGTTGTAACACATCATCACTGCTAATGGTTTTATTGACCATCACTTGATCCACAATATACGGTTTACCCTTGGTCAAAGTACCTGTTTTGTCAAAGACTACCGTGTCAATTCCACCGGCGACCTCTAGACTTTGCGCATCTTTAAACCACACGCCATGACGCGCTGCTACACCCATACCAGCCATAATAGCAGCAGGTGTTGCCAAACCTAGCGCACACGGACAGGCAATAACAAGTACAGAAACTGCATGCAAAATTGCTTTATCGATACCACCAGTTATCCACCAAGTGACACCAAAGGTAATAAGCGCAATGGTAACCACAACCGGTACAAATACTGCAGCGACTTTGTCCGCCAAACGCGCTAAATCCGCTTTACTTCCTTGAGCTTCACTTAAGGCTTTGACCATATCACTCAGCTGCGTCTCATTACCAGTGGCAGTGACTTGATAATTGAGACTGCCATTATCCACCATGGCACCCGCTAATACTGGGTCGCCTGTTCTTTTCGCAACTGGCACCGACTCCCCAGTTAAATGACTCTCATCACACCAGCCGTCACCGCTGACTACCATACCGTCTGTAGCAATACGCGCACCTTGTTTGGCTCGTAATATATCGCCGCGCTGCACGTCTTTTAGGTTAACCACTTCAATATTATTATCAGAGCCGCTTGCCTCTAGAACCAATCGCTCTACTTGTGTTGGCGTTAACTCTAGCAACATATTGATACTGTTTAGACTATGCTTTTTGGTACGCTGTTCTAGATACTTACCCAGTTTGATAAAGGCAATAATCATCACCCCTGCTTCAAAATAAACCGGCACATGACTGCCATGCTGATTTAAAATATCAGCAGTGGTTAGCGCAAACGTACTAGAGTCAGCGATATTTATGCCGAGGCTCTCTAACCATACAAAGGTAGAATATGCCCAAATCGTGAATGTACCGATAACGACCAGTACATCCATGTTAGCAAGCCCGCCTTTTACCGAGGCCCAAGCACTCTTATAAAATGGCCCTGCGAGTCCAAACTGCACCACAGTGGCTAATATAAACTGTAGCCATAATGGCGGCATCCAGTTCATACCTTGCCCTGTTAACATGCCCGCCATACCTACCAAGAAGGGTATCAAACACAGCCAGATTAGTATTAACCGCCAGTCTATACCCATCTGCTTGGTCTGCGGTATCTCGTTATTACGCATTGGTAATGCTTTAAATCCGGTTTTACTGACCCACTCACTGATTTGGTCCGCATCTGCTTGAGCTGGATCATAAGAGACGTTCAGCGTCTCGCCAGCAAAGCTCACACTGGCAGACTCAATTGCAGGCTTTTTGCTTAGTACTTTTTCAATACGAGTGGCACAAGCCTGACAAGACATCCCCTCAACCTGAAATTGGGTCTTAGCCATCTCAGCTTTGGACGTTTGTTCAGGTGTAAGGTTAGATTGATTATTGGGTTTACCGTTAGATTTGGAGGGAGAAATGACGTTGGAATCGGTAGAGTTTGGAGCTGACATAGAGTTACCAGATATTTATGATAAGGTGAAAGAACACGCAGGTTGTAGAGAATCTGATGGCGGATGCACTGATTTTAAAGTGGAGACAGCGTGGCATTGAGTATTTATGTTAAAAAGCCAGCACTAGGCTGGCTTATTTATGGTCTATAATTATATAGCTACTTATATGAATTTATAAAAATAATCTGCCTATATAATATATTACGATAAGCCAATATCTATTTAGCTGTTTGCCACAGTGGCATCAAAGCCAGCATCTTCAATGGCATGAGCAATCTCTTCTGCTGTCACATTGGCCGCATCAAAAGTCACAGTTGCTAAATTATCTTCTAGATTGACATCCACACTTTGTACGCCCTCTAGTGGCGTCACTGCGCTGTGGATACTTTTGACACATCCGCCGCACGTCATTCCTTCGATATTGATAATACGAGTCTCTAAAGCCATGGTTATCTCCTTAATTAATTATTATTGATATAATGTCACTTTATTGACACTTTATTGAACCCTAATGCTTACTGATAGGTTATATAAACTGCCAGATTTAAAAATTATCAGGGTTTTGCGGTGAATCTTCAGGAAATGGCTGAGTCACATAATCCACCATACTCACAGCGGCTTTAAACGCATGCACCGAAGTCTGAGTGTCGTCGTAACGCACCATGCCAATGCCCTTCTCATGCTCTAGCTCAACGTCTAAGACCCCATCTATATTTTTTAGGGCAGTCATCACACTATCGAGTCCATTGGCATCATCGATATTATCAAGACTAAAATGCACGATTTGAACACTCATCTACCTACCCCTTTATTTATTCTTAGTTATTAATACGACAGTCTAATGGTCGCCTAGTGCGTGTCTAATACTGGGAAACCTTTTACCAGGTCATCAATCTGTTTTAACTGAGCTAAGAAAGGCTCCAGCTGATTCATACGCAGTGCGCAGGGACCATCACACTTAGCCGCATCTGGATCAGGATGCGCTTCCAAGAATAGACCGGCCAGACCTGTCGCCATACCTGCACGTGCTAATGTGGTAATCTGCTCACGGCGACCACCTGCACTGTCACTGCGCTTACCTGGCTCCTGTAGACTGTGCGTCACATCAAAGAACACCGGCACATCCATGCTCTTCATGGTATCAAACCCAAGCATATCTACTACTAGGTTATTGTAACCAAATGAGGTGCCGCGTTCACATAAAATAACCTTGTCATTACCCGCTTCCAAGCATTTATTAATAATATGGCGCATCTCATGCGGCGCTAGAAACTGTGCCTTTTTGATATTAATAATAGCGCCTGTCTTGGCCATGGCCTGAACAAGGTCGGTTTGACGACTTAAAAAGGCAGGTAGCTGAATAATATCAGCAACTTCGGCTACCGGCTGCGCCTGATACGGTTCATGCACATCGGTAATAATGGGTACATTAAACTTCTCTTTGATTTGACCCAACCAATCAACCCCCTTCTCTAATCCAGGGCCACGATACGAATGCAAGCTTGAACGGTTGGCCTTATCAAAGCTGGCTTTAAACACATAGCCAATACCCAAGCGTTCACAAATATCAATGTAGCTTTCGGCAATTTCAAACGCCAACTCTTTTGATTCTAGAACGTTCATACCGCCAAATAAGACAAACGGCTTATTATTGGCAATCTGAAGCTCATTTAGCTGAATGTGAGACTGTGCTTTGGTTAGTTCTGTCATAATGTACTCTTATTATTTATTAAAATGGCAATCTATTATTAATTATGGCGTGTTCTGATTGTAATATATATAGCCGTAAACAAAAAATAAAACAGAGGGCAATGAATCAGTCGCTTTAATACTCTAACAATAAAAAATGTCATAGCCAAAATCATCACAATAAAAAAGAGGTCAGATAATTATCCAACCTCTTTTTATACATGCTTTGTTTTAATAAGTAGCGAATCGTTGGCTACTTACTAATCAACTGACTAGCTAGTCAACTACGAGGCTGAATTATCAATCGCCGCTTTCACAAAGCTTGAGAATAATGGATGACCTTCACGTGGCGAGCTAGTGAACTCTGGGTGGAACTGTACACCAATAAACCAAGGATGATCAGCAATCTCAACTGACTCAACCAAATGCTGTTTAGCTGAATATCCTGAAACTGTCATACCCGCTTCTTGGATTGGCTCAACGTAACGGTTGTTCATCTCATAACGATGGCGGTGACGCTCTTTAATGACTTTAGAGCCGTAAATTTCATGTAGCTTAGTGCCTTCTACAAGCTCTGCTTTTTGGCTACCTAAACGCATGGTACCGCCTAAGTCTGAGTCATCACTACGCAGTTGCAACTCGCCGCGCTCATCAACCCACTCAGTGATTAGACCAATAATAGGCTCTGCCGGTTGACGATTAAACTCTGTAGAGTCTGCTTCTAAGCCCATCACATTGGTGGCATATTCAATCACCGCCAACTGCATACCCAAGCAGATACCTAAATAAGGGACGTTGTTTTCACGAGCATAGGTGATGGCGCGCATCTTACCTAATTTACCGCGCTCACCGAAGCCGCCCGGTACTAAGATACCATCGACTTGTTTTAATGACTCTAGTAACGAATCATCCGTCTCTAACGCTTCGGCATCGATATAGTTAATATCGACATCGGTCTTGTGAGTAATGCCGGCGTGTAATAAGGCTTCGTTAATTGATTTATACGCATCCGGTAATTCAACATATTTACCCACGATGCCAATTTTTACTTCGCCTGTTGCGTTTAATAAGCCTTCGACCACTTTATCCCAGTCTGATAAATCAGCTTCAGGCGCTTCAATACCAAAACGCTCACAGATAATATCGTCTAAATCTTGCTCATAAAGAGTACGTGGAATTTGGTAAATCGTTTCCGCATCTTCACAAGTGATAACCGCACGCTCTTCAACGTTAGTAAATAACGCAATCTTACGGCGATTGTCTTCACCGATTTCATGCTCAGAGCGGCAAATTAGTACGTCTGGCTGTAGACCAATAGAACGCAGCTCTTTTACAGAATGCTGAGTTGGTTTAGTTTTGGTTTCACCAGCGCTTGAGATATAGGGAACCAAGGTTAAATGCATTAGCATGGCTCTATTACGGCCAAGCTCTACTTGCATTTGACGTACCGCTTCCATAAAAGGTAGTGATTCGATATCACCGACTGTACCGCCAATTTCAATAATAGCGATATCATAACCTTCACCACTGGCGTGGATACGGTGCTTAATCTCATCGGTAATATGCGGGATAACTTGTACTGTGCCACCTAAATAGTCACCACGGCGTTCTTTATTTAGAACGGTTTGGTAAATACGGCCACTGGTAAAGTTATTCGACTTACTCATTTTTGAGTGACGTAAAAAGCGCTCATAATACCCTAAGTCTAAATCGGTCTCTGCGCCATCTTCAGTAACAAATACTTCACCATGCTGAAAAGGACTCATCGTGCCTGGATCGACGTTGATATACGGATCCATTTTGGTCATGGTCACTTTAAGCCCACGTGCTTCTAAGATTGCTGCTAATGAAGCAGCAGTAATACCTTTTCCTAGTGAGGACACAACCCCACCGGTCACAAATATAAATTTAGTCATAATTTTTTATCTTAATATGGCAGTCGCCAGTTGGTAAAAAGAGATTTTACTAAATTTAGGCCGAAATATATAGGGTTGACTTTACATTAAGTTTTGGCTTAACCCAAGCTATTACAACAATAAGTCGGCAATAACACACATATTGATAATAAAAAGAAGCCGTCATAGTGACTGTTGCTTAGCATCTAAACGAGCCGGTAACGCTCATATGACTGACTTCTTACCTATATATGAGGTCATTTTTTGAGAGAGCAATAGTGAATAAAAAACTCGCCTTAGGGTTAATGCCAGTCAGTTAACGCTGACTGGTATGTTTTTTTGGATATTTTTGTGGTTTACCCTTAACCACCCTCGGACAAGATCGCTTTCTGCGCTCAGGAATGACAAACAATTTCCCCTCCTCTAAAAGTGCATCTAACAATTTAGGGAAGAGACCTGCAGCCTGTAAAGGCGCAAACCGTAACAGATCAACAATCGTAATAGACGCCATGTGAAAGCTAATTCGTAGAGGGCTAACCTTAGCTCTAACTGCCATATAGCGCATCAAACGTCTTATCAGATTATAAGCAATCATAAGCCCCCAGAACTCTTGTAACACAAGCTGTGGTAGCTTACTTCTTAATAATAGCCCCTGCTTTAAATCAGACTTAATTTCTCGATACGCCATCTCAATCTCCCAGCGCTGCAAGTACAGCTGTACCACTTTATCCTTAGTAAAGCGTTTATCATCTATTAAAGAGGTTATGTATCGTCTTGTCTTACCCTCATAACTACACTCAATTAATCGAGCTTGCCACGTATCGGGTAGGTTTGGATTTTTCTTTTGAGCCTGAGGAGAAACGGGCATTTGTATCCAGTAGTCCCCTTCGCTGAAGGTTTTAATCACACTGTAACGCAGATTATCTTTAGCCCGCATGAGCCAGTGACTGTTTGGATAAGTTTGTTGCCAACTAATCAGTAAGTCTGCTGAGAAATAGGCTCTATCAAAGAGCGTAATGC
>NZ_JBXYJF010000048.1:0-11521 GCF_057396245.1 Psychrobacter sp. CX16 | reverse complement strand
CATCTGCTACTTCACCTAATCCTGGAGCAACATTATCTACAACAGTTGTGATCGCTGTAGTTTGGGTCGGTGCTACTGTGTCTACAGTTATGCTATATGGTTGAGAGGTTGGGCTTTGATTGCCACCTGCTGTATCAATACGTGCAGTGTACTCATAAGTATTCCCATTCTCTAAACCAGTATCGTTATAGGTCCAAGTAGTACCGTCTACTGTGGCATTACCAATCACTTCACCATCACGTAACACAACAACAGTCTCTGAACCTGTCAAGGCAGTTGAGATAGAGCCTGTGATCTGTGGCGTGGTATCGTTTGTATCCTCTCCATTGGCCACTACACCGGTTTGTGGGGCTTGGTCATCTATAACTGATAATATCTGTACAGATTGGTTTGAACCACTGGTGTCGATTGAAATTGAGTATTCGTTCGATAAGGCACCTTGGTTACCCGCCGCATCTTCAACGCGTGCTGTGTAGTCATAAGTTGAACCACTTGATAGGCTTGCATCAGTGAAGGTCCAGTCTGTACCTGTAACTTTTGCTTCGCCAACTTTTTCTGAACCACGGTAAACTGCGACAACTTCACCATCAGTTAATGCTTCGCTGATCGTGCCTTGTATCTCTGGTGTATCATCATTGGTAAATGCGCCGTCTGCAACGTTGCCTAAACCTGGGGTGACGTCATCAATAACGGTTGTGATTGTTGTTTCTTGTGTTGGTGCTGTTGTGTCTACTTCAATAATATAACTATTGGATTCTCCACCTGCTATACCTGCCGAATTTCTTACTAAAGCTGTATATTCATAACTTGTATTGTCGATCAAACCACTATCACTTATGGTCCAGTCTGTTCCAGTTACTTGAGCTTCACCAATTTCTACACCATCACGAAGAACAATAACTACTTCATCAGGATTTAAATTAGCACTTATTGTTCCTTCAATAACTGGATCTGTGTCATTGGTTGATTCCCCGCTATTAATAACACCTATATTTGGAGTAACATCATCTTGAACTTTAGTAATTGTAATGCTTTGAGTTGGCCCTCCAGTATCAACATTAATTGAATAGGAGTTAGAGGTTTCGCTGAAATTACCTGCAGCGTCTTCAATTCGGGCAGTGTATTCGTAGTTCGACCCACTTGCTAATCCACTATCTTCAAAGCTCCATGCAGTATTATTTACCGTTGCTTCTCCGACTTTGTTACCATCACGATAAATTGCTACAATTTCATTTTCATCTAAAACTGTATCCAAAGTTCCTTCTAAAGTCGGAGTAGTATCATCGGTTGTATCACCACTACTAACATTCCCTTCTTGAGGCGCAACGTTATCAATTACATTAGTAATAACTACTTCTTGAGTTGGAGAAGTTGTATCTAATTCGATACTATAGTCTGCAGAAATTGCACCACGGTTACCCGCAGCATCTTCTACGCGTGCGGTATAAATATAGCTTTCGCCATCAACTAAACCGCTGTCATCAAATGTCCAAGTCGTACCGTCTACTGTGGCCCTACCTACTTCTGCGCCATCACGTAATACGACAACTTCTTCGCCATCTTCCAAGGCTTTACTGATCGTACCCTCTACTAGGGGGGCTGTATCGTTTGTGATGCCGCCATTAGACACCATGCCTGTTTGCGGTACAAAATCATCTACAACATTTGTGATAACAACTGACTGAGTCGGTGCTGTGGTATCTATGTTAATGGCATAGTTATTCGATACAGTACCCTGATTACCAGCTGCATCTTCAACGCGTGCTGTGTAGGTATAGCTCTCCCCATCAACCACACCAATGTCTTCAATACTCCATGTGGTGTTAGTAACGGCTGCTGACCCTACTTTAACGCCATCACGGTAGACTGCAACGACTTCACCTTCGTTGAGGACACTACTGATTGTGCCTTCAATGGTTGGCGTCACGTCATTGGTTAAGCCACCATCAGATACGGTACCGGTTTGCGGTGCCACATCGTCAATAACGTTGGTAATCTGTGTCTCTTGAGTTGGTGGCGTGGTGTCCCCTGTCACAGTTGTATCGGCTGTATTACCTGCATCGTCTTTTGTGGTTGCGGTAACATCTTTACTGGTATCCACTTGGTCTTCAGGTATCTTAATCTCACCTGTGTCTTTATCTACTGTAGCGCCCTCAGGTAATGGATCTGCCGATGTCCATTCACCCGTTTCTGGGTCTTTGGTGGCAACAATAGTCTGGTCGTTACCTTCTTCATCTTTGTAATCGACAGACACTTCGCTGCTGTCATCATCGGCTGGGGTTACGGTAACCACTCCTTCTGGGGATACGTCAATATTTGGCTCGGCTGGTGGCTGTGTGTCAACGCCGACGGTGGTTGATGGGGCATCACCACTGACGTTACCAGCAGCATCTTTGACGTTATAGCTAAGCTCGTGTTCACCGTCAGTGAGTTCTGTTGTTGGGGTTAAGGTGATGCTACCGTCTTCATTGGTGACTGAGGTCGATGGCACAACTTTTCCATCAACTACTAATTGCGGTGTTTCGCCTGATTGTAGTTGATCAGCGGGTATGGTGACACTTGGTGTGTTGTCATTAGTCTTATCGCCATTAGCAATGACTTCTGCTGGGTCAAGTACATCGCCTGAACCATCGTTAGCGACATTGTCTGTCACAACTGGTGCATTCTCTGGTGTTGCTGGTGGTGTGGTGTCCCCTGTCACTGTGGTATCTGCTGTATTACCCGCATCGTCTTTTGTGGTTGCGGTCACATCTTTACTGGTATCCACTTGGTCTTCAGGTATCTTAATCTCACCTGTGTCTTTATCTACTGTAGCGCCCTCAGGTAATGGATCTGCCGATGTCCATTCACCCGTTTCTGGGTCTTTGGTGGCAACAATAGTCTGGTCGTTACCTTCTTCATCTTTGTAATCGACAGACACTTCGCTGCTGTCATCATCGGCTGGGGTTACAGTAACCGCACCTTCTGGGGATACTGTAACGCTTGGCTGTGCTGGTGGCTGAGTATCAACGCCAACTGTGGTTGATGGGGCATCACCACTGACGTTACCTGCAGCATCTTTGACGTTATAGCTAAGCTCGTGTTCACCGTCAGTGATCTCTGTTGTTGGGGTTAACGTGATGCTACCGTCTTCATTGGTGACGGGTGTTGATGGTACAACGTCTCCATCAACCACTAATTGCGGTGTTTCGCCTGATTGTAGTTGGTCAGCGGGTATGGTGACACTTGGTGTGTTGTCATTGGTCTTATCGCCATTAGTAATGACTTCTGCTGGGTCAAGTACATCGCCTGAACCATCGTTGGCGACATTGTCTGTCACAACTGGTGCATTCTCTGGTGTGGCTGGTGGTGTGGTATCTTTCGGTGCGTCATCATCGTCATCATCTGCTAATGCAGCGCCAATGGCAGCTAAACCTGCAAGACCTACTAACCAGGGTAACCAAGCAAAGCCGCTATCTTCTGCAGCACCAATCCAATAAGGGGTTTGATACGCATTACCCCCTAAAGCTTGTCCTTCGACATCACCTGCGGCAAGCTCTGTAACAAAGTCTGCAACTTCACCCGTATCTGGCACATAGTAGTAGTAGCTACCATCTTCTGCTAAACCAATAAGTGCACTATCAGCCTCGTCGTAATAGCCTTCTATGATTAGGTCGCTGTCTTGTCCTGATTCTTCCATTGACACGTGTAAGTCTTTGCCCACACGTTTAGTAATAATATGATCTGGCGCTAGGCCGGTTGCTTGATCAACAAGTTCATAGTTTACTTTGTTGGTGGCTTTGATGACGGTTGGATGACCGTCTTTGGTCACAACTTGATGTTCAGCTATGGTTTGTGCAGCATCGTTTACTTTTACAATAATCGTTTTCATTTTGTTTTCCTAGGATGGGTACGTATGCGTATGGATGGGTTATTAATTTATAATTATTTTTGATTAGCACTAACGGTTGCGACAACGCGGCGGTTATTGTAACGACCTTCTGGTGTGGCATTGGTGTCAACTGGACGGGTTTCACCAAAGCCTTGCGTTTGTAGTCGATTCGGATCAATGCCGTACATGGTCACAAGTTGTTGTTTAACGGCTTCTGCACGACGTTTTGATAGGTCCATGTTGTAGCTGTCTGAGCCCATACTGTCGGTATGACCTTCGATGATGGTGCTGGTATTTGGATATTTCTTCATAAAGTTTGCAACGGCTTCGATACGGGCGTTGAACATGGGCTGTACAACGGCTTTGTCAAATTCAAACAACACCTCTAGGTTGATTGGTTTATCGATTTCGACCTTCACAGGTTGTGGCTCAGGCTCTGGGGCTTGTTGAACAATGGCTGGACAGTCACGAATCACACGGCTGATTTGATGAGTTTGTTCGGTTTGGGTGCTTAGGATTTGTTGGGCGGTCGCCTCGTCAAGCTCACTTAGCTTTGGAGCGCCTGTGGCGTCATCGATATCAACGTAGATATAGTGGTTTTTCTGATGAATAAAGTTAACGAGGTGACTGTAGGTGTTGGTGAGGTCATTTGTTTTAAGACCAGTTGGGGCGACGCTGATGTAGTGTTGTCCACTGCAGTAGCGAATTTGTGAGAAGTGTCCTGGTTGTAGGCTTACTTGGAATCTGCCGTCAATGGCAATGTTGGCACTGGTTTGTAGTCCGTCGTTATCTAAAGGGCGTACAAAGATGAGGTTAGCTTCATTGGCAGGTAGGTTACTTGCGTTCATGGGCTGGAAGGTGGTGTTGCCAGTTTTGTACCATCCTATGTGGTCGACTTGGCGAGCATTGTCTTTGGCACTTGCGGTACTATTGATGCCTAATAATGCTATTAACGACCCTGTCAATAGTGTCGTTTTTAGTTTTTGAATATTATTCATAGGTTGTTCCTTGATTCTTAAGTAGAAAGAGTGGTTGTTTAAAACTATTTGCCACTTTGTTCCATAGCTTTTAAGATAAGGAACAATAAGAAGTATGAGAATTAGTTATCACTTTTAACTATTAGATATACTTAATAAAAAAGTCTATTTTACAGTAACTTAGCACTTAAAATATTAATTATAAGTTAAAATTAAATAAAAACTAATTTTTTTATTTGGAATTTTTTCTCGAACAGGTTGTTTATATATAATTATTAATAAATTATCTTTCAGTATCAACATCTTAAACTTAGACCCTACAGTTCTGATATCTAAATAAATTTATGTAATAAAGTATTACCTTGGTGATTTAAAATATAAATTACTGAAATGGTTAAGAATTCTTTTATTTTAACTGGATATAATTTAATAAAAGATTCTGAATATACTTTCATTAAGCAAATTTCAAATTATGCTTTTAAATATATTTATTTACCCTATTTATAATATAAGTATTGCAATTTATATGCCCAAATAGTAAGCAGTAATAAATAATTAATAATCTATCCTAAAATAAATTTAATTAATTTTTAAATAAAAACTAAATATAATAATAAAGTGGTCGATGCTTAGGACTCCAAAGATAAATATATAGACATAAAAAAACGCCCTCATTGCGAGGACGTGTTTTAAAGCTATGAGATGATAAAGTTATAGAACGATATCTACACCACCATTCTGAACGATGTCTAAATCGATATATATTGTTCTTCCAGAACCATAGCTATTATAGTATTCGACATACTGATTGCCTTGGAAGTCAACTGGATTAGTCGTATCAAAACTCCAAGTATTCTGACGTAGACCTCCTAGTTCAACTCTATCACCTTGTCCCCCTGCAATATAAAGCCCATCTAAATTACCATCTAATTCTGAAGTTGATGAGTTATAAGCAGATCTAGAACCAGTAAAGAATTCATTACCCTTACCACCAAGATCTAAGACCTCAATTGCAGTTAATTCATTGGCGTAAATAATATTTCCAGAACCCGTTATTTCAAGGGTATCAATACCTTCACCACCATTGATGTTATTTGTACCATCTGCATCAATGCGGTCATTACTTCCGCTAATAATAATCTTGTCGTTTCCAGCACCCATGTTAATAGTACCACCATCAACACCTTGAAGTGTTAACGTATCATTGGCGTTAGAATAGTAAATATTAGAGCCTTGTAAATCCGCGTCTGCAAATGGACCTTGTTGAGCAAATGGACCATCTTCTTCAGAGAACGCTTCGACGCCCGAGGTTAAAGTATCGCCTTCACCTAACCAGATAGTACCGCCATTAAGTTCATTAACCCGAACTATATCTACAGTATTATCTTCATTCTTATTGATATTACCAGTAGTTAATGTTCCACTATTCAGTTTATTGACAATAATTAAATCACTTTCAATACCACCAGAAAGCTTGGCTTGACCTCCAATTAAGTTCTCTACATAAATTTTATCTTTACCAGCCCCTCCAACTATTTCGCTATTAACTGTAACCAGATTATCAATTATGATTGTGTCATTACCTGAGCCTCCAGATACAACACTTGGTATCTGACCAAGAATACCATTTATATCCCCTTTAACTCTGATGTAGTCATCTCCAGTACCACCATCGACATAAGCTTTACCATCAATGGGATGACCAACATTGCCGTCGATAATAATTCTATCTGAACCTGAGCCGCCAGAAATAGAAGCATTCGCAACATCGCTACCAACATTAACAATATCATCACCATCTCTGGTATAAATCTCAGCACCAAAATTGACAATGCCACCAATATTTATCACATCAACACCAGCTCCAGTATCAATCAAGGCACCCCCATTAACATTACCATCAACAGTAATATTATCCTTACCATTACCCGTTAGAACTGTTCCAGAAACACTACCATTAACAGTAATATTATCCTGACTATTACCCGATAGAACTGTTCCAGAAACATTACCTGTTACATTCAGAATGTTATTATCAGTCTCAAGATCAATGTTGGTGTCATTACCAAGACTTAAACCTGAATCATCAGCATACTCCAGCTTGTAATCATCTGGTTTATTGCCACTTCCTAAATCGACGAGTCCAAGTATACTACGACCGACAGTAATATTATCACTACCGCTACCGGTATAGAGGTTACCAACGACATCTTTAGTAGTAGAGACTATATCGTCGCCTGATTCCATATATACACTAGTGTTACGACCTATATAACCCTCATCAGCCCCAGTACCAGTAGTACGGAAAATGTCGTTATCTTCACCCATATAGATTCTTGCTTCCACAGAAGAACCCGCTAAGTTAGACGTACCACTAATACTTAGTAAATCATCTCCTCTTCCTGTATCAACCGTTACAACTTCACCTTTACCATCGGTAGATCCGAAAGCAGAATTTCCGCCATCATTAGGTGGGTTAGCATTATTACCTAGAATATTAATTGTATTATCCATAACCAAAACATCGTCATAGTTAGTGAATAATAAAGGATCTGAATATAATGTATCTTCTGAAATAGTAAATCCTGTCTTTCTATTTATTAAAATAGAGTCCTGCAAGACGATTGTTTCAGATGGACCATATACTAAACTCATATCATTATTTAAGCCTAGGCTATTAAATACACCTTGAACTCCAGGATCAGCTTCTATATCAAATCCTGCATCTGCAGCTTTCTCGTTATTGATATCTTCATCAACTATTTTACCATCACTATTAGTAATAGTCGCAACTGCACCAATAGTTAGTTTGTCAAGTTCTGGATCTCCAGTTTGGTCAGTATCTTTCAAGCTAGTGACATCAACTTCACTACTGTATGTACCATCATCTAGAACAGTCGTGGTAACAATAATAGGATCAGGATATACGACCATTTCAACTACCGTACCATCCTCTTGTGTAACTTCCTCAGTCACAGGGTTACCATTGTCATCTAACTCTGGTAAGGGTTCACCATCTTCACCATAGATTCTTACTGCAATGGTAACTACACTACCAGGTTCAGCATCTGTAGTACCTGTTACTTCTGCCATTACTGGTTTAGCTTCTTGGACATCAGCGTTAAGTGCTACTGGTAGCTCTGCAGGTGTAGTTGGATCGTTAGACTCGATAGTATATGTAGCCTCAAACTGACCATTTTCATCAATTAAAGCCTCAGCTACCAAGTTGCCATCTAAATCATAAATTTCAACATGATCTCCTTCCTCAGCCAGTTTATTACCAATGCCACTAATTGTTACTTCATAAGCTGTGACAATTGGCTGACCAGTAGTGGGATCAATTACATTAGGGTTAGTTTGCGTAGCAACTTCATTAATTTCTACTACAGACGCATCAGCAACTGATGCATCAATAAAGTCTTGTAGATCAACCGTAAGTTCAGTTGCGTTTGGATTTTCTGGTTCAACTTCGCCTCTAGTTGTCGTATCAGATCCAGGATTAGAATTCGGTAAAGTCTCATCCTTAGGATCTATAATAGCAGTTACTGTAGTTTCCGTATTAACAGGGAAGTCAGACTCTGGATACTTAAGCGTTAACCCATCGTCGATCATATTCTGATCAACTGTCACAGGATCGGCAGTTGTACCATTTGGATTTGTGACAATTACTTGATCACCAATAACTGTACCCTCTGGTAACGTGATTTCTACTGTAACAATTTCATCATAAGTAATTGCATCAGGATCTATATCCGAAGTATCACCTTGAGCATTAGCTATTGTTGCTGTAATACCTTTGGTGTCTGTATCTACTTCTAACACACCGGCATCGATTACTTCCTGAGTTACTTGATAATCTTTAGTTGTACCGTCTGCCATAGTTACAGTAATTGTATCGTTAACAGCTACATTTTGAGGTAAAGCGATCATAGCCTTATCTACTACAATGTCTTCAGGGTCTAATGACTCATCATCATTGTCCTGAATAACAACAGTCGGTGCTGGACCAGCTACTTGATACTCTTTGTCACCAGTAACTTCAGCAGTATTACCCACTTCATCAGTAACGTCTGCAGTTGCATCAACAACTGGGGTATTAGTATCAGGATCTTTTGGAGCTGTAGCTAATTCAGAGCCTGGAACTGGAATACCAGCCTCACCATCAGTACCTAAGATGTTGCCGTCTGCATCAACGGTGCCTTCGTAATCTGTACCATTAACAGTAATAGTTACAGTATCGCCTTCAGTAAATTCACCTTCAACCTTACCAGTTACACGAACAACGTCTTCAGTTTCTGCCGCCTGAATAACGTTATCTTCTGTAATGTCATCAAGTGTGATGGTAGCGTTCGCTTGAACGTCGATAACATAAGGTCTATCTGCTTTAATTACTCCAGCATCAGCAACGTTACCCAAGCTATCGGTGGCTAACACAGTTGCTTTTACAGTATCTGTACCCTCTCCAGTATTAGCATCTTTAGCAGCTGCTAACTCTGAACCAGGTACATCTACGCTAAACGTACCGCCTGGCTCAACAGTAGTTGGATATTCTTTACCATTTAAAGTTACAGTTACCACGTCACCTGTCTCGAACTCACCAGCAACAGTACCTGTAATCGTAATATCTTTACCCGCTTCAGTAGCATCAACGATATCGTCTTCAGCGATTGGGTCGATATTGATAACGGTATCAGCTGCAGTTGGACCAGTGATATCAACTTTGTAAGTTTGATCATCATTCACAGTAGACTTATTACCGGCTTCGTCAGTGGTTACAGCTGTCGCTTCTACTTTTTTATCTGCATCTGCAGCTAGTTCAGAACCTAGTACATTAACAGTGAAGTCACCAAATGCATCTACTGTTGTTTCATAAGATTTATTATTGACAGTAACAGTTACTTTATCACCTTCAGTAAATTCACCTTTAACCGTACCAGTGATAGCAACTTCAACGCCTTCAGCAGCTTCTGACTGAACAATTGTATTGTCATCAGTGATGCGATCTAGTTCGATCTTAGAGACAGGCGCAGTTGTATCACGGTTTGCATCATCTGTACCAGGCTCACTTTCATTACCCGCAGCATCAGTGATAGTTGCTTCGACTTCTAGCGTCTTACCCTCTTCTGGTGCATTTACTTTGACAACAATCTCTTTTGCGTCAATCTGAGCTTGCGTTAGTGCAGGTTGATCTACACCGTTAACAGTCACTACGTCACCAGCTTTGGTATCTGTTGGTAGCTTAATAGTCACATCCACTTTACCGTCTGTATCAATCTCATCAGCAGTGATGAAATCATCACCATTTCCAATGACTGGGGTTGGCGCAGTAGGTGCTGTGATATCTAACGTTGCACTATCAGATCCTTTAACTAGGTCAGCTTCAGGGATACGTCCATCTGTTACAACCGCTGTAACTGTCTTTTCTTCACCTTCAGGGAACTGCTCAGCTGGGTAGCTGATAGTTATACCGTTATTCAAAATATCTTGAGTAACAACGTAATCAGTTTTAGTTGTACCATCAGGACTAGTTACAGTGATAGTGTCACCAACTTCGGTGCCTTGTGGTGCTTTGATGTTAACGTCAACTGGACCATCAAGCTCATCTGCACTGATGAAACCATCATTGTCCTTATCTTCTGTAATGGTAACAACTGGGCCTGTATCTTGTTTACCATCACCAGTTGAGTCACCTGGTACTATGGTGTCAACAGTTGCACTGTCTGTGCCAGGCTCACTCTCATTACCCGCAGCATCAGTGATAGTCGCTTCAACTTCTAGTGTCTCACCTTCTTCTGGCGCATCTACTTTGACAACTACCTCACCTGCTGTGATGTCGTTATCGGTTAAGACAGTATCTTCACCGTTTACAGTAACTGTATCACCAGCTTTAGCATCATCTGGCAGATCAACAGTTACGTCAACATTACCGTCACCATCAATCTCGTCAGCTGTGATAACGTCATCACCATTACCGATGACTGGGGTTGGCGCAGTTGGTGCTGTGGTATCTTTAGTCGCACTATCAGATCCTTTAACTAGGTCAGCTTCAGGGATACGTCCATCTGTTACAACCGCTGTAACTGTCTTTTCTTCACCTTCAGGGAACTGCTCAGCTGGGTAGCTGATAGTTATACCGTTATTCAAAATATCTTGAGTAACAACGTAGTCTTTAGTAGTGCCATCAGGATTAGTAACCGTTACCGTATCACCCACCTGAGTTTTCACTGGTGTTTCAACCTTAACTTCTACAGTACCATCAAGCTCATCTGCACTGATGAAACCATCATTGTCCTTATCTTCTGTAATGGTAACAACTGGGCCTGTATCTTGTTTACCATCACCAGTTGAGTCACCTGGTACTATGGTGTCAACAGTTGCACTGTCTGTGCCAGGCTCACTCTCATTACCCGCAGCATCAGTGATAGTCGCTTCAACTTCTAGTGTCTCACCTTCTTCTGGCGCATCTACTTTGACAACTACCTCACCTGCTGTGATGTCGTTATCGGTTAAGACAGTATCTTCACCGTTTACAGTAACTGTATCACCAGCTTTAGCATCATCTGGCAGATCAACAGTTACGTCAACATTACCGTCACCATCAATCTCGTCAGCTGTGATAACGTCATCACCATTACCGATGACTGGGGTTGGCGCAGTTGGTGCTGTGGTATCT
>NZ_JBXYJF010000047.1:0-13077 GCF_057396245.1 Psychrobacter sp. CX16 | reverse complement strand
GATTAAAGATATTAGTCTTTAACGCTAGCAACAACACCCGCACCTACAGTACGGCCACCTTCGCGAATTGCGAAACGTAAACCTTTGTCCATAGCGATTGGGTGGATTAGCTCTACGCTCATCTCAACGTTATCGCCTGGCATTACCATTTCAGTACCGTCTTGTAATGAGATAGCACCCGTTACGTCAGTAGTACGGAAGTAGAACTGTGGACGGTAACCATTTAGGAATGGCGTGTGACGACCACCTTCTTCTTTTGATAGTACGTATACTTCTGCGTCAAACTTGGTGTGTGGAGTGATTGAACCTGGCTTAGCAAGTACTTGACCACGTTGTACGTCTTCACGCTTAGTACCACGTAATAGTACACCACAGTTCTCACCAGCACGACCTTCGTCTAGTAACTTACGGAACATCTCGATACCAGTACACGTCGTCTTTTGAGTATCACGAATACCAACAATTTCGATTTCGTCACCAACACGTACTACACCAGACTCAACACGGCCAGTTACAACAGTACCACGACCTGAGATTGAGAATACGTCTTCGATTGGCATTAGGAATGCTTTGTCAACGTCACGCTCTGGTTCTGGGATGTAAGTGTCTAGAGTTTCTAGTAGTTCGATAACTGCTGGCTCACCATACTTACCGTCGTTACCATTTAGAGCTTCTAGTGCAGAACCTTTGATGATTGGGGTGTCATCACCTGGGAAGTCGTAGTCAGAAAGTAATTCACGTACTTCCATTTCTACTAGCTCAAGTAATTCTTCGTCATCAACCATGTCACATTTGTTCATGAATACGATGATGTATGGTACGCCAACCTGACGTGATAACAAGATGTGCTCACGTGTCTGTGGCATTGGGCCGTCAGTAGCAGATACTACTAGAATAGCGCCGTCCATCTGTGCCGCACCAGTAATCATGTTTTTAACATAGTCAGCGTGACCTGGGCAGTCTACGTGTGCGTAGTGACGTGCTTCAGTGTCATACTCAATGTGTGAGGTGTTAATGGTAATACCACGTGCTTTTTCTTCTGGTGCTGAGTCAATTGACGCGTAGTCTTTTGCTTCGCCGCCTGAAGTTTTAGCAGCGACAGTTGCGATAGCAGCTGTTAGTGTGGTTTTACCGTGGTCAACGTGACCGATGGTACCAACGTTAACGTGCGGTTTGTTACGTTCAAACTTGGCCTTTGCCATGTGTGTGTCCTCTTTTTTTGGGTTTACTGAAATAAATAGTATTTATAGGATAGTTATCAGTGATTTTTCTATTATTTAATTTATTACAACACTAAAAGGCAACACTAAGTGCTGCCTATCTAACAATTATCGATGTGATGTAATGTGGTGCAAGGTCATTATTTGCCCTTGTAAACGTCTTAATCTTAAATAGTCACCTAACGCTTAATCTTTATTTAATATCCAGTCAGCAAGCTAATTATAAATAGTGGAGCTCATATCGAGAATTGAACTCGAGACCTCTCCCTTACCAAGGGAGTGCTCTACCGCTGAGCTATATGAGCGTGCTTTGCTATTAACTGACTTATCTTAAATAGTTGGAGCGGGTGGCGGGAATCGAACCCGCGCCATCAGCTTGGAAGGCTGAGGTTCTACCATTAAACCACACCCGCAATATCACAGTGATGATAATCTGCCCATTCATTTATATTAGGCAGCGTCTGCTGATCTAGGTAGATAATGCTTGAACACTAATTGAAATTGTAACTAGAAAATGGTGGTGGGGGAAGGATTCGAACCTTCGAAGCTTTCGCGACAGATTTACAGTCTGTTGGGTTTGACCGCTCCCCAACCCCACCTGAGAAGTAAAACTAAAATAGATAATAGTTTTACTAAATTGCAATAAAGCAATAGTACTACGAAGAATGGTGCCGACTGCCGGGATCGAACTGGCGACCTACTGATTACAAGTCAGTTGCTCTACCAACTGAGCTAAGTCGGCGTGTTCCTTCGAAGTGGGGAGTATTCTAGCAAATATTTTCTAAAACACAACCCCTGATTTCATTTTTTTTGAAAAAAGTTCAATTTTTTTTCTTTATTATGCCAAAGCACCGCTATTAAATAGCCATATAGCAACCCCTAAGGCCAATAGAATCAACAGGACCCAGAGAATCCCACTGCCGCCATCTTTTTTTGTACTTTCAGGCGCTGCATTTGAATTTTTTACGTGTGCAACGCTATGCTGCTCAGATTCACTTACCGTATTGAAGGTTTTAATATCCGCTTGTGTTTTTTCAACGTGCGCCTCTTCAGTTGCAGAGAGTTTTGCAGTAGCCGCTTGTTTAGAACGTAATACATCTGGATCGGCTTCTTCTGCCAATTCTTTGTTATGCTGCGATAAATTCGTACCATCGACATTCTTTTTCACTAATGACTTATCCGCATTGTCATCTAGTGTCTCAACAGGTCCTGGATGCGCGCTGTCTTGATCAGGATTACCAAAGGCAATCGGTTCTTCTAGTTCGGCTTCTAGTGCCTCCTCTAGCTTCTCCTCGCTAATCTGCTCAACCGTTTCTGTCTTAGCCGGCTGTTTTTCTACTGTGCTTGTTTCTACTGTGCTTGGTGCGACAGTTTCTGTGGTTGTGCTGGCTGTATTAACTTCTGGCTCTACGACAGGCGCTTGTGTTGCCGTAGTGACTGGCTTTTGATCTACTCTAAAGCGAAACACCGCAAAACTTATCACATCGCCTGTATTTAGCGTTTGAGCGACATTGGGCTCAATCTTGGTATCATTTACTGAGGTGCCATTCGATGAGCCTAAGTCAGTGACTTGTAGTGTGCCATTATTAACGGTTAATTCAGCATGCTGACGAGATACCTGCTTGCTGCCAAGTACTACGTCATTGTCTTTGCCACGGCCAATAGTCAACTTATCGTCAATTGGTAACTCTAAATCGCCTAGCGCTTCGGTAATGGCTTTTAACTGCCATTGTTTGTTATTACTGTGCTCTGGTGTAGTCATAAAGACCTCCTTATCAATGAATAAATCATAAAAATAAAACGGATAAACATAAACTAAGTGCTCAATTACTCTCTATCTTACAGTATTCCTTGCTACTTTTTATGCTGAGTCCCTGCTGATTATCGGTGCTAGCCGGTAATATGAAGGACTTAAACGAGCTAAGAGCCCATTAGCCTATTCATATTTAGCTGTCCCTGTCCTACTGTCTTTAGTGAGCTTAATTATGTGCTTACTATACCCTAAAACAGCTTAGCCCTGTGTTTAAAGTGTGTTGAGCAGTATTACAAGTAAAACATCGCTCAAAAAAAAGACGCCCTTTACATATAAAGGACGTCTTTTTAACATTAGTCAGAATGATCTGACGTGCTTAGCTTATTATTCTAATGATTATTCTCATAGCCAATTAGATAACTAAAAAGATTAAGCTTAATGTTCACGTGTGCTGCTAAAGGTGATCTCTGGATAACGGTCTTGCATCAATTGCAAATTGACTCGGCTTGGTGCTAAATAGGTCAAATGTCCGCCACCATCTAGCGACAATTGGTCGTGTGCTTTTTTCTTAAACTTAGCCAATACCGCTTCATTATCACAATGAATCCAGCGTACGGTCGCAATAGATACCGGCTCAAAAACACATTGCACTTTGTATTCTTCTTTGAGGCGATGCGCCACCACTTCAAACTGAAGCACACCGACTGCACCCAAGATCAAATCGTTATTAATCTGCGGCATAAATACCTGAGTGGCGCCCTCTTCGCTTAGCTGCTGCAACCCTTTTTGTAGTGCTTTAGATTTTAACGGGTCCTTTAAAACCACACGGCGGAACAGCTCTGGTGCGAAATGCGGAATACCGGTGAAATTCAGATCTTCGCCTTCCGTAAAGCTATCGCCGATACTAATCGTACCGTGGTTATGTAAACCAATAATATCTCCAGGATAAGCCTCTTCTAACGCTTCACGGTCACCGGCTAAGAAGGTTAGCGCATCAGAGATACGCACGTCTTTACCCAGACGCACATGCTTCATTTTCATACCCTTCTCATACTTACCTGAGCAGACACGCAAGAAGGCAATACGGTCACGATGGCGTGGATCCATATTGGCCTGAATCTTAAATACAAAGCCAGTAAAGCTGGTTTCATTGGCTTGAACCACACGCTCATTAGTGGGATGGTTTTTCGGTGGCGGTGCATGTTCAATTAAGGTATCTAAGACCATGTTAACCCCAAAGTTACCCAGCGCAGTACCGAACAACACAGGTGTCATCTCACCTCTTAAAAAGGCCTCTACTTCAAAATCTTCTAGCGCCATTTGTACCAACTCTAATGACTCTTCAAAAGCTGCAAAAGCCAACGTACCCAAACGTTCTCGAATGTCCGGATAATCATAACCATCACGGGTTTCAATCTCGGTAATCTCGCCGCCATGACCTTTTTGATACAGATAGGTTTTGTCTTCGGTTAAATGATACACACCGACGAAATCCTGCCCCATACCAATAGGCCAAGTCACGGGCACACATTTGATTTTTAGAACCGTTTCAATCTCGTCTAATAGCTCTAACGGGTCGCGAATTTGACGATCTAGTTTGTTAATGAACGAGATAATCGGTGTGTCACGCATGCGGCACACTTCCATTAACTTAATGGTTCTTTCTTCCACACCTTTTGCGCCGTCGACCATCATTAAGGCACTGTCTACCGCGGTTAGCGTACGGTAAGTATCTTCTGAGAAATCGGCGTGACCTGGGGTGTCAAGTAGGTTAACGATGTGCTTTTTGTACGGAAACTGCATGACAGAGGTGGTAATCGAGATGCCACGCTCCTGTTCCATACTCATCCAATCCGAGGTCGCATGACGATCAGACTTACGGCTTTTTACTTCACCGGCCACCTGAATGGCTTGACCCCAAAGCAATAGCTTTTCGGTCATGGTTGTCTTACCGGCATCGGGGTGAGAAATAATCGCAAAGGTACGACGCTGGGCGACTTCTTTGTTTAAGGTTTTTGGATCTATTGCTTTTGCTTCTTGGCTCATAATTTGGGTATCAACTGTAAACTGTGTTTCTAATAATAGACAGGGCTATTAAGAGAAAATTTGAATAGAAATAATGAATAACAGAATTTAGATAAATAAGTGTGCGTATTGTAACGGATTTCAACTAGGGGTGCAGAAGATGTTATCTATGTGGTATGAATCGAACAATAAAGCGGAGAGCAAAATCTAAAATCTTGTCATGTTAATGACATGCAATTTTGACATATTCAATGCTGCTAATGTTCATTTGGCACATCTACACGTTTTACCGACTCTTATCTAAACAAATTAAATAATTAAAATAATATGGAAGTCTTACTATGTTTTATAAATCATTTATTTTATGGGGACTAGTTTTAGCAGCAAATTACAGTGCAAATGCTGATGTCTTAGTCGATAAAAAAGTAACAACTGACACCATTAGAGTTGCATCAATGAACATCATGTCATCACGAATGGGTAATACAGATAATATTGCTGCGGCAATTGGTAAGATGGATGCTGATGTTGTGGCGTTACAAGAAGTAGATAAATTGACCAAAAGATCTGGTAAAAACTTTAGTATCAAAGGCTCACAACCTATCGATCAAGCTAAATACATAGCGGATAAGTTGGGTATGCAGTCTTATTTTTGTAGCGCCATTGAGTTTGATGGTGGTGAATACGGTTCGGCCATTTTATCCAAATATCCTTTGAAGCTTGTCAAAAAAACCATATTACCTAATAATGAAACTGCCGAGCAAAGAGTTGCCTGTGCAGTAGAAGTCCAAATTCCAAATTACCCTGCCCCTTTAATGATAGTTGCCACTCATTTAGATCATACTTCACCAGAGCTACGCTTAAAACAAGTTGATGTACTTGAAACTCAATTTTCATCATGGCAGTTTCCTCATGCATTACCCATCATTATTGGTGATCTGAACTTCGCCCCTACCTCTGATGAATATAAAGCAATCACTGCTTGGTATAATGATACTGATCCGGCGCATCATGTGACAGCGCCAGCTTGGAATCCAGACAGAAAGATTGACTATATCTTAACTTCGAATGCGCAAAAATGGCAAATAAAGAGTGTTGAAATACCCAAACCAACAGATAAAGTTAATAACATTGAATACTATAAAATTACAGACCACCTCCCCAAGGTCGTCGAAATGAGTTTAGTAGAACAGTAAACAGAATTCAGTAATGACACCAATCTATATTTTTTAATATGTCGAACTTATATATCAATATAATGATAATTAAAACAATATTTTGAGTTATATACTTCGATAAAACTCTAAAATCCCTGCCAAAAATTATGACACTTCAAACGATGATTGCAAGGCATAAAGGTTACAAAGTGTAGTAAAGCTTTACGTCATACAAACGTTAATCCACAAGTGGTTTGTTATGATTACTTAGTGTTCAAATAACATTTTAAATACTCTATTAACTTATAACTCTACCTATAAGTCATTATTTATCTATGATGGCTTGTATCCTAGTCAATTTAGATACAATACCTCTTAGTTAGATTGAACTTATATGTACCAAATAAAAAACAAACTTAATATAAAAAAGGAATAACTATGAAAACAACCTACTCTACAACAGCGACAGCAACCGATGGCCGTATGGGCGAGGCAACATTGAGTGATAGTAAGTTAATCATTAATATGCAGCCCCCTAGCCCTTCAGCAGACGGCAATAACCCAGAACAACTTTTTGCGATGGCATTTGGTGCCTGTTTTGATGGCGATATTGATATTGTTCAAAAAAATAACAAGAATAAATTTGATCATTCTACCCAAGTAGAGGTCGACCTTTTGGTAGGTGAGCATAACGAACATAGATTAGCCGTAAAGATTCATGTTGTCGCTAGTAATACCGATCTTAGCGCCGATGAAGTTCAAAAAGTAGTTGATGAAGCTTTTGAGATGTGTGCCTATGTAAATACCGTTCGTGAAAACGTAGTGGTTGAAGTGACATCTGAAATAAAATAGAACTAATGTTGAAATCGAAAGCCAACCTTTAACTTATCTCTCTATTCGATTTAAACCATCTTAATACTTTAAATAGTACCTTATTATTAAAATAGCTATTTAATAACTTCGATAGCAAAGCAGACTAGGTTATTTGTTAGACTTAGACCTTGCAAATATCTATAAAAAAATCAAAAGGGATTATTATGAAAACTTTATATTCAACTAGATCTTCAGTCACTGGCGGACGAATGGGCTCTGCCAAAGTTAGTGACAGTGACTTAGTCATTAATATGACCCCACCAGGTACAGGCGATGGCAACAACCCTGAACAGCTTTTTGCAATGGGCTATGGCGCTTGCTTTGACAGTGCATTAGGCGTGGTCAAAAGAATGCAAGGTGTTGAGTTTGATTCGACTACAGAAGTGGAAGTAGACTTATTACAAAGCGAAAACCATCAATACAGCTTAGCCGCTAAAATTCATGTTATCGCAAGTAATACAGACTTAAGTGCTGATGAGGTGCAAAAGGCGGTTGAAAAAGCACACGAAGTTTGCCCTTATTCTAAAGCCACTCGTGGCAATATCGATGTCGAAGTGACGTCTGAAGTAAATTAAATAACCGATTATTGATATAAGTTAACTGCTTAGAGTTAACCAGTATAACCCCCCTGTATTAATAGTGTGCTCAAACACAAAAAAGCCCAATTCGTCTTTTGCGAGTTGGGCTTTTCTACATCTATTAAATTTATATCTAGGGTTAGCTCAATATCGTTCTGTCTTTTTCGGCCGTATATGACTACTTTAACAATCACCCGATAGCGTCTCTTATTTTTCGTTATAATGAGGGCACAGCGAATTTATCCCAATTCCCTTTTTTATTTTGATTGCTTTTTAGGACTGCTATGACTGACACCAACAATAATAATCTGAATACCTCTGACACCTCGCATGACGCACTTGACCCCAATGTATTGCCAACATTTGATGACATGCCAAATGTAGCAACTATGCAAACCAGCCATATCAATAAAGATGAACCGCCTTTTATTCTTGTTGATGGCTCATATTATCTGTTCCGTACTTATCATGCGCTACCTAAAACCATGATGACCACTCAAGGGCTAATGACCAATGCGGTACGCGGAACATTAAATGCTTTATTGAAGCTGATGCGTCGTTACCACCCCACACATATGGCGGTGTGCTTTGATACCAAATCGCCTACTTTCCGTCATACTATGTCCGAGGAATACAAAGCCAATCGTCCTAAAATGGATGCAGAATTGGCAGAACAGATTCCTTATATCCACCGCTTGGTGCGAGCGCTTGGCATCCCTCTATTGCGTATTGAAGGCGCTGAGGCCGATGACATTATCGGTACCTTGACCCAGCGCGCTGTTGCAGAAGGTCATCACGTCGTCATCTCAACCGGTGATAAAGACATGGCGCAGTTGGTCAATGATTGCGTGATATTAGAGGACAGCTTTACTGGCAAAATCACTGACGTGCAAGGTGTAATCGATAAATTTGGCATTAAGCCAGTACAGATGATTGATTATTTAACCCTAATGGGGGATAGTTCAGATGGTATTAAAGGTGTCGCTGGCGTCGGTAAAAAGCGTGCCAAAGACTTATTGGTTGAATACGAGACCATCGATAATATCTTGGCAAACGTTACTGATATTAAGGGTAAAGTCGGTCAAACTTTGCAAGATTCTGTAGAGACTATTGCTCAAGACAAACAACTGGCTACTATTGTGACTAATTTAGAGATTGGTCAAGACTGGGAAGATTTGCGCATCAATACCGACAGCTCGGCGTTTATTGATGAGCTTCGTGATCTATACAGCGAACTTGAGTTTAAAAATGAATTGGCATCACTTGACCATCCCAATCACCCTGCCAATACTCACAGTCAAAGCGTTGATGAGAGCAAAGCCGATGCCGAGTCGCAGGCACAGATTGCCAAAACCTTACAAAACCAGAAGCAGTCTACGATTGTCGAACACGTTAAAGACAGCAAAAATCATGAGAAAGCTTGGCACACTGTACTCGACGAGCCAGCTTTCAACAGCTTAATAGAGAAATTAGAATCTGCGCCCTACTTTGCAGTAGATACCGAAACCACCAGTATCAACTGGCGTGAAGCAGATATCGTAGGCTTGTCATTTGCGCTTCAAGCACATGAGGCTTATTACATTCCGTTAAATCACAGCTTAGAAGATGATACGCTGACGGCCAAGCAGTTAAACCAAGACTTGGTACTGTCTAAGTTAAAACCTATTTTAGAAAATGCAGGCATCGGTAAAATTGGGCAAAATCTAAAATACGATGCTCATATTTTGCGTCGTTATGACATTGACCTAAACATTAGCCCTAAAAATTGGACGATGGATACCATGCTGGCAAGCTATGTCTTGAATGCTGCCGCTACCCGTCATGGTATGGATGATTTAGCGCGTCACTATTTGCACACCCAAACCATTACCTACGAAGATGTGGCAGGTAAAGGCGCTAAGCAAGTCACCTTTGATAAGGTCGCTGTCGATATCGCCAGTGATTACGCTTGTGAAGATGCTGATATTACCTATCAGTTATTTGAGCTATTCTCTGATAAGCTTAAAGATGATGATACCAACCAACGCTTGCTACATGAACTAGAAATCCCTGTATCGCAAATTTTAGGCGAGATGGAAGCGACGGGTATTTTAATCAAACGCTCTTTCTTAAATGAGCTGTCTGAGCGCTTTGATGAAGAGATTGGTGAGCTTGAACAGCAAGCCTATTACGAGGCTGGTGAAGAGTTCAATCTTGGCTCCCCTAAACAATTGGGCGAAGTATTGTTCGATAAATTAGGCGTGATTGGCGGTAAAAAGACCAAGTCTGGTCAATATTCTACCGGTGAAGCCGTACTATCAAAAATCGACCATCCATTGGCAGAGATTGCCCTTGAATACCGTGGATTATCTAAACTCAAAAACACTTATACCGATGCGCTCGACGCCGTTGCCGATAAAGACACTGACCGTGTGCATACCAGTTATCATCAAGCCTTAACCAGTACCGGTCGTTTGTCTTCAACTGAGCCTAACTTGCAGAACATTCCGATTCGTACCAAGACTGGCCGCTTGATTCGCCAAGCATTTATCGCGCCCGAAGGCCGCGTTATTTTAGCAGCGGATTATTCGCAAATTGAGCTGCGTCTGATGGCGCATTTCTCTGGTGATGAGAACCTAACCCGTGCGTTTAATGAGGGTCTGGATATTCATAGCGCCACTGCTGCAGAGGTATTGGGCAAGCCGGTTGCTGATGTAACCTCTACCGAGCGCCGTAATGCTAAAGCCATTAATTTTGGTTTGCTATATGGTATGAGCTCTTTTGGTTTGGCCAAACAGCTGCAAATGACCCGTGGTGAGGCGCAAGATTATATCAATCAATACTTCGCGCGTTATCCTGGTGTGAAGCAGTATATGGATGACACCCGTAATAGTGCAAAACAATACGGCTATATTGAAACTATCTTAGGCCGTAAGCTATATACGCCAGATATTGAACACACTAACCAAATGGTGCGCCGCGGTGCAGAACGTGCTGCGATTAACGCCCCACTTCAAGGCAGTGCTGCCGATCTGATTAAACTGGCGATGATTGCCGTGGATAAAGTATTACCTAAAGACAATGCCAAAATGCTGCTGCAAGTGCATGATGAATTGGTCTTTGAAGTGGATGAAGATAAAGCAGATGACATTGCAGCACTTATTATAACAGCGATGCAGAATGTGTTAAGTGACACCGCCAAGCAACTGGGCTGGGATATTGATTTTGCCGTACCTTTATTGGTTGAAACAGGAGTGGGTAATAACTGGGATGAGGCGCACTAATCCTTATTGAGTCTTATCAATAGGGAGTTTTAGTAGCTATTTCCCGCTTTTTGCTACTATCTTGGCGGGCAAGGCGGCAGGCTCTAAAGCAAGTGGCGTTCCTGACTCAGCGATAACGCCGTTTGCTAAGTGCCTGCAACGCCTTGCTGTACCAAGTATATCCGCTTCAATCGAGGCTAAACCGCTCCTCCGATGCCACATAGGTTTATTATCCGAGTTGATAGCAACAAAATTTTAGTAGTTGCAATATTTTTAAAGGCAAATCATGAAGATTAAACCACCTCTCGTACAGATAAAGAAAGATGACCCTTTTGTTAACGACTTATTAAATCGCAAACCTTTTGCTGACAGGTTGACTAATCTTATTATGAATAATAAGGATGAGCTCGTTATAGCTTTAAATGGTCAATGGGGTGAGGGTAAAACCACCTTTATAAAGATGTGGCAAGCTCAACTTGAAAATGAGGGTTTTCAATGCATCTATATTGACGCTTTCATAAGCGATTACACAGACGATGCGTTCTCTACTATTTCAATAGAAATAGACAACTATATAGAAGCTAATATGGGAGACAACTTAAAGAAAGAGGAGTTTTTGAATAAGTCATGGGATGTAACTAAACGCTTTCTAGTTTGGACAGGAAAAGTAGGAGTAAAAGCTTTAACTCTTAATGTTATTGGAGAAAACGAACAAAGCAAACTCATTACAGAGGTTAAAGAAGTTATTTCAAATGATATATCAAATCAATTTGATAGCTTTACTAAAGATAAGTTACTAGCTAAGCAGTCTAAGATATTATTTGAAGAATATAAAGAAGCATTAGCAGAAGTTGCAGGAAGCTTAGCATCTGACTCCAATAAACCACTTATAATACTTATAGACGAGTTAGACCGTTGTAAACCAAGGTTTTCGGTTCAAGTTTTGGAGAAAATAAAACATTTTTTCTCTGTTAAGAATGTAGTATTTGTTCTATCTGCAAATTTAGAGCAATTAGAACATTCTATTAAGTCTGAATATGGTATGGGAATTGATGCCACGACATATTTACAGAAATTTATTGATATAAGCGCAACATTGCCACGTTATACATTGGATGCTAAATCTGGAACATATCCACCTACTACCGATTATCAAGGAAGTGTAGAGTACTATTCAAGGCTATTAAAGCATTACGATTTTATCAACTCGATTGAACAAATAGATAATAATGGTAATTTAATAGCTTTTATGATGTATTTATTAGCTATTAATAGAACATCATATCGGCAATCTGAAAAGATTATGACTAACACTAAAATATTAATTAGTAGCTTTGATTCGAACAATTTGAATTACACTGTAGTACTTTTAATTATTCTAGTATCGTATCTAAAAACGACACATCCAAATCTGATACCAATGCTTTACAGCCGCAATATTTCTAGTGATGATATATATAATTTATGGGATTTTAAAAAAATAGAAGGCTCAAATTCTTACGAAGATACGTTAAACGATTTGAAAAAATATATCAGTTACTGTTTAGACTATGATGCACATTATGGAAATGAAGACTTTGAAAAATTCCGTGAAAATACACGTTTTTTAGGTGGTGGCTTTCATAACCGAATCTTGATTTTAATGGAAACCTTAGATAGTTTTAAAATTTTCGACGAAAATGGCATGTATAACTATAGATAAGTATTGAAGGGTGTGCCTCGCGCGCCTTTCATGAGAAATTTCTGAAATCATAAAGTGCACTTTAGAAGTCACCTATCAAATTTTCCCAATCCAATCGAATAAACTACCCTTTGACAAGCTAATTGGTGCGCAGGGCGCACCCTACAAGCTATTAATCTTAAGAGTTGATAGAAAAACGTATGCAAACAGATTTCGATATACATATTATCCGACAGCATTGGATAATGGATTGTAACTATCCCCTAAAATAACACAGCTCAAACGTAGAATTTCTTATAAAATACCCATAAGGAGTTTTGATATGAGCAAACGAATGACTGAGACCCAAATCGTATCGATATTAAAAGAAGCAGAAGCTGGAATACCTGCTAAAGAGCTGTGCCGTAAATACGGGATTGCTAGCTCGACTTTCTATAAATGGCGTTCCAAGTACGGTGGTATGGAAGTCTCTGATGTTAAGCGATTAAAAGAGCTTGAAGAAGAAAACCGTAGGCTTAAACAGATGTTTGCTGATTTAAGCCTCAAAG
>NZ_JBXYJF010000046.1:0-16688 GCF_057396245.1 Psychrobacter sp. CX16 | reverse complement strand
AAGAATGGATCAAGGTTTATAACACCGAAAGACCCCATGATTCACTTAATGATATGACACCTGCTGAGTACAGGCAGGTGGCTTAATTATTCTACGATGATGTTGTGTTAAGAATGGGGTATTTACACAGTGCTTTGCTTAATCCGTTCTCAGGGACGGGACTCTTTTTTGCCAATATATTGCGAAATTGTCTAACTTAGAATGACTAAGCGTCAAAAATTTCACTGCATATTGACTAAAAAATAGTCGCCGCCAGTGCCATGGTCGAATGTTCCACACGCCCTAATATAAACTTTGTACAAATTTGACAAAACCACCCCTTACCCAATTGATGAAAGGACTCACTATGAGCCATCTAAATACTGTAATAAACACGGTTTCTAGCGCTGCCAGTAAAACCATGAAGGCAGCAGCACAAGCGAAAGGCACGACTAAAACGGTCACACAAACGTCATCAACAGACAAATCAGCTCATAAAAAGCTTGATGTAAATAATCCATTTACCAAGATTTTGAAGACGGTTCGTTTATTACCACAATCAGCGCAGTCATTTGTATTAACCAAGGCATTTAGCCGAATCGTCCCTTATGTGGGCACAACCGGTGTGGTTTATGAAGAGGTAACCCCAAATAAACTGGTTGTCAGCTTAGATAATAAAAAGGGTGTACAGAATCACATTGGTACCGTACATGCAGTAGCGGTCACCTTATTGGCTGAAACAGCGACTGGTTTTATTTTGGGTATTAACCTGCCTTCTGACCGTATCTTGCTGGTTAAGTCGTATGAAGTGAACTTTTATCGCCCCATTCAAAAAGGTCAAATTGCTGCCGTTGCAACATTAAGTGATGAGCAACGTCAATATATCTTAGACAATCCAAAAGGTGAAATGGTCATTCCTTGTGTGATTGACGACCGCGACTCTACCAATGAACGTGACCCTATCACGGTTGAAATGACTTGGGCATGGATTCCAAAATCAGAGCTAAAACAGCGCCGAGAAGGCAAAACAAAAGCATAAATCAATAGCCATATATCGATACTTAGCTAACGTATTAAAAAATATAAAGTACTGCCGATTATCGGCAGTGCTTTTGTATCGTTAAATTACATATAGCCGATTAATACTCAACCATACCACCGCGTATCTCATCAACCAAACTCATAAATTCTGTACGCCATTCACGAATAGTTTGCTCATCAGGTAGCCACTGATTCGATAAGGTCACTACATTCACAATCAAATCATGACTGCTGCTCTCTAAGCCTTTGCTGTCTGGCTCAGGCGCATACTGACAACGCTGATAGGCCTTGCCAATATTTGCAAGCACTCCGGACTCAAGAGATATCTTTATACGCTGTAATTCAGGAGAGATTAATGTCTTCTTCTCAAGCTCACTCTCAATATACTCAATAGTCGGCTGACTGGTATCTAGATTATAAAAATGCGCCAGCTCTTGGAGTAATGCCCATAAGGCGCCTTGCAAATGGAATATTGCCGATTCACAATGCGCTTGATAATGCTGCTTGTCGGTGGTCTCACCCGCTTGTTTGCAGGCCAAACGGCAAAAGTAAAACTTCTGATTGGTGCGATCTGCTTGATAGCGTGCGACTCTGCCCTTATCCGCCATAGATTACCTCTACCCTGTTTATATTTGTAAGGTTATAAATGTACCATAAAAAAAGCCAGCATAGCGCCGGCTTTTTTTATCTTAAAAGGTCACTTCAAAAGCAATGAGCTTTGAAAGCTTAAATCATTAAGCGGTGGTTTGCTTATTGACCTGGCTTGTCTTGGCTAAGCTCTTGAGCAAAGGCTTCGTCAAAACTTCTGAAGTCTTGAGCTGAACTGTTTGCTTCCATATCAAATGCTGCATCTAGCGCACTTTCTACGTCATAAGCAGGCTTGCCTTCTTTCGCTTTCTTACGAGCGGCATGGTAAGCAAGACCGGTACCCGCTGGGATCAGACGACCCACAACCACGTTCTCTTTCAGGCCACGTAACTCATCCACTTTACCAGTTACGGCAGCAGCAGTTAGTACACGTGTTGTTTCCTGGAACGACGCTGCGGAGATGAAGCTCTCTGTTGCTAAGCTTGCTTTGGTAATACCAAGCAATTGACGCTCAAACTTAACTGGAAACTTATCTTCAGCCAATAGCTTCTCGTTGGTCGATTTCACATCAGCGTATTCAACTTGATCGCCCTTGAAGTAGTTAGAATCACCGGCATCAGTTACTTCTACCTTGCGTAGCATCTGACGGATAATGACTTCAATGTGCTTATCGTTAATCTTAACACCCTGCAAGCGGTAAACGTCCTGTACTTCATCAACAATATAATTAGCCAGTGCCGTTTCGCCTTGTAGACGTAAGATGTCATGCGGATTTAATGGACCATCTGCAATCACTTCACCACGGGCAACGGTTTCGTTTTCGAATACGTTGATTTGACGCCATTTTGGAATCAGTTCTTCGTGTACTTCGCCATCTTCATTAGTGATAATGAAGCGGTTCTTACCTTTGGTCGATGTACCGAAGCTTACCACACCTGACATCTCTGCCATGATAGCGTGATCTTTCGGACGACGTGCTTCGAACAAGTCAGCAACACGTGGCAGACCACCGGTAATATCTTTGGTACCAGAAGTCGCTTGTGGTACACGGCCTAGTACAGAACCGGCAGTTACTTCTTCACCATCAGATACACGGATGATAGTCTCTGCAGGTAAGAAATAAACCACTTCTTTACCTTCAGTCGTATCTAGAATAATCGCTGGACGTAAGTCTTTGGCGTTACTTGGTCTATCTTTAGGACCAAGAATCTCAAAAGAGCTCATACCCGTTGCTTCATCAATTTTAACGGTCGCTGTTGCGCCATCAGTGATGTCGCTGAAGCGTGCTTTACCCGCGAATTCGGTGATAATTGGGTGAGTGTGCGGATCCCATTTAGCGATAGACTGACCGCTTTCAACTTCGTCGCCATCTTTAACAAGAACACTTGAACCGTAAGGTACTTTATAACGCTCACGCTCACGACCAACATCATCAGCAACGCCGATTTCAGCAGAACGTGAAACGATAACTAAGTGACCATCAACGTGTTCAACCGTCTTCATATTATGGAAGCGTACGAAACCAGCATTACGGACAGAAACACTGTTGTCTACTGATGTTGAACTTGCTGCACCACCAACGTGGAAGGTACGCATGGTTAACTGAGTGCCTGGCTCACCAATTGACTGAGCCGCCATAACACCGACAGATTCACCAATGTTCACTTTATGACCACGTGCTAAGTCACGACCATAACACTGGGCACAAACACCATGTGGTACATCACAAGTAATCACTGAACGTACCCAAACAACGTCGATACCGTTACCATCAATCACTTTAACGCCATGCTCATCGATTAGCGTACCAGCAGGTAACAATACTTCGTCATCACGGCTCATAACGTCTTGAGCAACAACGCGACCTAGTACACGGTCACCTAGCTTCTCAATAACCTCACCACCCTGAATATGTGGGGTCATGCGAACACCTTTGTCAGTGCCACAATCGTTTTCAGTAATAACCAAATCCTGCGCCACGTCAACTAAACGACGCGTTAGATAACCCGAGTTCGCTGTCTTAAGTGCGGTATCAGCAAGACCTTTACGTGCGCCGTGAGTCGAGATGAAGTACTGAAGAACCGATAGACCTTCACGGAAGTTTGCTTTAATTGGCGTTTCGATAATAGAGCCATCTGGCTTAGCCATCAGACCACGCATACCGGCTAACTGACGAATCTGTGCCGCACTACCACGAGCACCGGAATCTGACATGATGAAGATAGAGTTAAATGACTTCTGCTCTTCTTCTTCGCCCTGCGCATTGATTACTTTATCAGTCGCTAGGTTATCCATCATCGCTTTTGCAACTTTGTCATTGGTACGTGACCAAATATCGACAACTTTGTTATAGCGCTCACCGGCCGTTACGAAACCTTGCTCAAACTGTTGCTCGATTTCACGGACTTCAGCGTCAGCTGCTTCGATAAGCTCCTTCTTCTTAGGTGGAATAACCATGTCTTCGATACCAATGGATACACCTGATAGCGTCGCTTGAGCGAAACCTAGATACATTAATTGATCAGCAAAAATAACACTGTTTTTCACGCCGCGAGTACGGTAGCAAGAGTTCATCAGTTTTGAGATGTTTTTCTTAGTCATCTCAACGTTACACTCTTCAAACTTCATACCTTTAGGCATGATGTTCCAGATTAATAGACGACCGGCAACAGTGTCTTTTAATGACGTAACCTCAGTCTCTGTGCCATCCTCTTCATTGATGATGGTTTCAGTCACACGTACTTTAATTTTTGCGTTTACGTGTAAATCGTTTGAACCAATCGCACGCAGTGCCTCGTTAACGGTTGCGAAAATCATGCCCTCGCCTTTTGCGTTAACTGACGAGCGGCTGATATAGTACAAGCCAAGTACAACGTCTTGTGATGGAACAATAATCGGATCGCCGTTTGCTGGTGATAAGATGTTGTTCGTTGACATCATCAAGGTACGGCACTCTAACTGTGCTTCTAGCGTTAACGGTACGTGTACCGCCATTTGGTCACCGTCGAAGTCGGCGTTAAATGCGGTACAGACAAGTGGGTGAAGCTGAATGGCTTTACCCTCAATAAGGACTGGCTCAAATGCCTGTAGACCTAGTCTGTGAAGTGTTGGTGCACGGTTAAGCATTACTGGATGCTCACGGATAACCATGGCCAGCATATCCCAAACTTGTGGCTCTTCACGCTCAACCATCTTCTTGGCTTGTTTGATGGTTGTCGCCATACCGTGTGATAACAATTTTGAATAAGTAAATGGCTTGAATAGCTCAAGTGCCATTTTCTTAGGCAGACCACACTGATGTAAACGTAGTGTCGGACCAACAACAATTACTGAACGGCCAGAATAGTCAACTCGCTTACCAAGTAAGTTTTGACGGAAACGACCTTGCTTACCTTTAATCATGTCAGCAAGCGATTTTAATGGACGCTTATTGCTACCAGTAATAGCACGGCCACGACGACCGTTATCTAGTAAGGCATCCACTGACTCTTGTAGCATACGTTTTTCGTTACGTACAATAATGTCAGGAGCGTTAAGCTCTAATAGACGTTTTAGACGGTTGTTACGGTTAATAACACGGCGATATAAATCGTTTAGATCTGATGTCGCAAAACGGCCACCTTCTAGCGGAACGAGGGGACGTAAATCTGGTGGTAGTACTGGCAAGATGCTCATTACCATCCACTCAGGCTTGTTATTAGAATCACGGAATGCTTCTAATAGCTTAAGACGCTTAGACATCTTTTTAAGCTTGGTTTCAGAACCGGTATTTGGGATGGCTTCACGTAGTTCATCAATCTCTAAATCGATATCGATATCTTTTAGTAAGTCTTGAACCGCTTCAGCACCCATTTTAGCGATAAATTCATCACCAAATTCTTCTAATGCTTTGTAGTAATCTTCATCGTCAAGAAGTTGATACTTCTCAAGTGATGTCATACCAGGATCAGTTACCACATAGCTTTCGAAATACAATACGCGCTCGATATCACGTAATGTCATATCAAGTAATAGACCGATGCGGCTTGGTAATGATTTTAGGAACCAAATATGCGCAACTGGGCTAGCAAGATCGATGTGGCCCATACGGTCACGACGAACTTTAGCTGTGGTTACTTCTACGCCACATTTTTCACAAATCACGCCTTGGAATTTACGGCGCTTATATTTACCACATAAACATTCAAAGTCTTTTACTGGGCCAAAAATTTTGGCACAGAACAGACCGTCACGTTCAGGTTTAAAAGTACGGTAGTTAATTGTTTCTGGTTTTTTTACTTCGCCATGTGACCATGACTTAATAGTCTCAGGAGCAGCCAATGAAATTTGAATGCTGTCAAATTCACGTTTGCCATTGTCGGCAGGGCTTTTCATAATATCGAGTAAATCTTTCAAGTTGCTTCTCCGTTATATGTGTTCACGGTATGTTGGTCTACGTATTTCTAATAAATCTGTTGACGTTAACATCCGTTTGAAGGCAATGAATTAGGCTGAGTTAAGGGTAATAAAAGTTGCCATTTAAAGGTGCGAAATAAGTGCAACAATAAATAGACTACCTTCATCAAGACTAACGGAGCAGACACAAGATGATTAACACCTTGCATCTACCCTATTAATGCTAGTTGCTTTCTTTTAGCTCAATATTAATACCCAATGACTTAATCTCTTTGGTCAGTACGTTGAACGATTCAGGCATACCTGGATCCATGTACTGCTCACCATCGACGATGTTCTTATACATGCGCGTACGACCTTCAACATCATCCGATTTCACTGTTAGCATCTCTTGCAACGTATAAGTTGCACCGTATGCTTCTAGTGCCCAAACTTCCATCTCACCGAAGCGCTGACCACCGAATTGTGCTTTACCACCTAGTGGCTGCTGCGTTACTAATGAGTATGAACCTGTTGAACGGGCATGCATCTTGTCATCAACCAAGTGGTTCAGTTTCAACATGTACATGTAGCCAACAGTCACAGGACGGTCAAACTTAACGCCTGTACGACCATCATATAAAGTTTGTTGACCAGACTTATTGAAACCCGCAAGCTCTAATAACTCATCAATCTGAACTTCGCGTGCGCCGTCAAATACAGCAGTACCCATAGGTACACCTTCACGTAAGTTTTGCGCCAATGCCATGATATCATCATCGCTTAGGCTGTCTAAATCAACTTGCTCACCGCCGACTTTGTTGTAAATTTTATCTAAGAATTCACGTAATTCGGACACAGCAGCTTGCGCTTTTAGCATACCGTTAATCTTGTCGCCAAGACCTTTAGCAGCCATACCTAAATGAGTCTCAAGAACCTGACCGATGTTCATACGAGAAGGGACACCTAGTGGGTTCAATACGATATCAACTGGGTTACCGTTCTCATCATAAGGCATGTCTTCAACAGGCATAATACGTGATACAACACCTTTGTTACCATGACGACCAGCCATCTTGTCACCAGGCTGGATACGGCGTTTAACCGCTAGATAAACCTTAACGATTTTCTGTACGCCATGCGCCAGATCATCACCCGCTGTTAGTTTACGTTTCTTCTCAGCGAACTTAGTATCGATGTCTTTTTGCTTATCCACCAAGAACTCTTGAATCTGCGTCATACGCTCAGCGATTTCTTCCTCTACTGGCTGAATGTCTAGTAATGTTTCTAATGACATCTCGCCCAGTTCTGAAGCTTCAAGCTTAGTACCAGATTTAAGACCAGCACCGCCGCTGATAGGTTGACCATCAAGCAAGTTAGCAATACGACTACGTGCTGCGTCTTCAAAAATACGTAGCTCTTCTTTTAAATCTTTGCGGTAGTTATCAAGCTGCGATTTCTCGATTGCACGAGCGCGGCTATCTTTTTCTACGCCATCACGGGTAAATACTTGAACGTCGATAACCGTACCTTTGGTAGACGTTGGCACACGTAAAGAAGTATCTTTAACGTCTGCTGCTTTCTCACCGAAGATGGCTCTCAGTAGCTTCTCTTCTGGTGTTAATTGGGTTTCACCTTTAGGAGTTACTTTACCCACTAGGATATCACCAGCATCTACTTCAGCACCGATATAGACAATACCTGACTCATCAAGTGCAGATAGTGCTGCTTCACCAACGTTTGGAATATCGGCAGTGATTTCTTCAGTACCTAGTTTTGTATCACGTGCTACACAGGTTAATTCCTGAATGTGAATCGTCGTGAAACGGTCTTCTTTAACCACACGCTCAGATAATAAAATCGAGTCTTCGAAGTTATAACCGTTCCATGGCATGAATGCCACACGCATATTCTGACCTAGAGCCAATTCACCTAAATCGGTTGATGGACCATCAGCTAGAATGTCACCGCCAGCGATTGCATCGCCTTGGTTAACAATAATGCGCTGGTTAATACAAGTGTTCTGGTTAGAACGCGTGTATTTGATTAGGTTATAAATATCGATACCCGCTTCACCAGCTTGAATCTCATCTTCGTTTACACGAACAACGATACGCGATGCATCAACATCTTCAATCACACCACCACGGCGAGCGATAACACAAACGCCCGAATCACGTGCAACATGACGCTCCATGCCGGTACCTACTAATGGCTTATCAGCACGTAAGGTAGGAACAGCCTGACGCTGCATGTTAGAACCCATTAATGCACGGTTAGCATCATCGTGCTCTAGGAATGGAATCAAACTTGCTGCAACTGAGACAACCTGGCTTGGTGATACGTCCATATGCGTTACTTTATCGCTTGGCATACGTACAGATTCACCACCGCTACGTACCATTACCATTTCTTCAGCGAGTACACCATTCTCATCTAACTCAGAGTCAGCCTGAGCAATAACAGTGCCTACTTCTTCAATAGCAGATAGATATTCGATGTCGTCAGTTACTTTACCGTCAACAACTTTGCGATATGGCGTTTCTAAGAAGCCAAACTCGTTGGTCTTAGCGAATGTCGCTAATGAGTTAATCAGACCAATGTTTGGACCTTCTGGTGTTTCAATTGGACATACACGGCCATAGTGAGTGTTGTGAACGTCACGTACTTCAAAGCCTGCGCGTTCACGTGTTAAACCACCTGGGCCCAGCGCTGAGATACGACGCTTATGCGTAACTTCTGACAATGGGTTATTTTGGTCCATGAACTGAGATAACTGGCTCGAACCAAAAAATTCTTTAACCGCAGCCGCTACCGGCTTAGAGTTAATTAAATCCTGTGGTGATAAGTTATCAGACTCAGCAGAGCTTAAACGCTCTTTAACCGCACGCTCCACACGTACTAGACCCACACGGAATTGGTTTTCTGCCATTTCGCCCACTGAACGAATACGGCGGTTACCTAAGTGATCGATATCATCCACTTCACCAATACCGTTACGGATATTGATAAGCTCTTTAAGTACATCAATGATATCTTCTTTGGTTAATACGCTTTGTTCACGTTTGATATCTGGATCATCCGTGTTTTCAAACGTACGACCCAGACGGCGGTTGAACTTCATACGACCAACGTTAGATAAGTCATAACGATCGGCGTTAAAGAACATACTATCGAACAATTTTTCAGCCGTATCAATCGTTGGCGGCTCACCTGGACGCATCACTTTGTAGATTTCGATTAGTGCCTCTTCTCGGCTACCGGTGCTATCAGCACGTAAGGTATCAGCGATATAGGTACCATGATCGATATCGTTAGTGAATAGAATCTTAAACTCTTTGATTGAATCACTGGCTTCAAAGGCACTTAGCTTAACCAATAATTCATGGTCAATAAGCGTGTTTGCTTTAGCGATAACCTCATCGTTAACAACGATATCTTCAGCTAAAATACGCTCATATAAATATTCATCAGGTATGGCCAGCTTCTTCATGCCAGACTGTTCGATTTGGCGAATACGGCGTGCGTTAATACGTTTACCTTGTTCAACCAGCACTTCACCTTCTGGAGATACGATATCGAACTGAGCCATTTCGCCGCGTAGACGATCAGCAACTAAATCAATTTCAAACTGCTCTTCGCCTTTATAAACAGATACTTTTTCAAAGAATGTATCTAGAATCTCTTGAGTATCCATGCCTAAGGCACGTAGGATAATCGTACCAAGTAGTTTACGACGACGGTCAATACGAGCGAACACTAAATCTTTAGCATCAAACTCAAAGTCTAACCATGAACCACGGTAAGGGATAATACGGGCGTTATAAAGTACTTTACCACTTGAATGTGACTTACCTTTATCGTGGTCAAAGAACACACCAGGTGAACGATGTAGCTGAGATACGATCACACGCTCAGTACCATTAATAATAAAGGTACCATTGTTAGTCATTAATGGGATTTCACCCATATAAACATTCTGTTCACGAATGTCTTTAATAGCCGCTTTGCTATTTTTATCTTTGCTATCTTTATCTTTGATTACTAGGCGAATTTTTACGCGTAGCGGTGCTGCATAGGTCGAACCACGAGAAATACACTCGCGCTCATCAAACTCTGGCGCACCTAAATAGTACTCAACGAACTGAAGTTCAGCGTTATTTGAATTGCTTTCGATTGGGAAAATAGATGAAAATGCAGCTTGTAGGCCGGTATTCTCACGCGCTTTAGGCTTTTTATTTTCCTGCAAAAATTGCTCATAGGAATCCACTTGAATTGCCAGTAGATACGGGATATCCATTACGTGCGGCAACTCGGCAAAACTTTTGCGAATACGTTTTTTTTCAGTATAGGAATATGCCATCGAGAGTCCTTACAGTAGACAGTAAAATAAAAATGATCTTTTTTAAATCTTGACTATTTAGTAATTACCAAACAATCGAGCATTTAAGCGAGAATCATCAGATTGAAACAGTGAGAATGACCTTTGATAAATGCCTGTTGTGCATGACTATCATGACGTGTAACTCATTATTTTGAGCGTCGACGCCGCCAAACCCATTACATACGTTAATAGCTAATGGTTATTATAGTAGTTAATAATGAACTTATTAGTACAAAAAAAGTGGTTAATTTAGGTTAAAAGATGCCAAATGACAGATGCAAGAAAACCCCAAGCACGAACGTACCTAGGTCTAAATAAAAAGGATAGAAGCTAACGATGTTTTAAACATGCAAATTGTCTGTCCCTTGGTCTGTATTAATCGCTAAACGTTCGTTGAGCTGATGTTGGTAAGATATTAACGTGACGCTTGCCAACCATTTAGGCTAATACAAAAGGTCAAGTGCGGAATTATACAATAAGTTGAACCAAATATCAAGTCAAAAGGTCTAGCATTAAAAAAGCCAACAATGAACTTACCATTGTTGGCTTTTTAGTATTATAAGACAGCTATTAAAACGACTGCCTATAAAATCTTTCAAGTATTAGATATAAAATCTATTACTTAAGCTCTACAGTAGCACCAGCTTCTTCAAGCTTTTTCTTAAGCTCTTCTGCTTCTGCTTTGTTTGCGCCTTCTTTAATTGGAGCTGGAGCGCCTTCAACTAATTCTTTAGCTTCTTTCAAGCCAAGGCCAGTTGCTTCGCGAACTGCTTTAATTACAGCAACTTTCTTCTCGCCGAAGCTAGCTAGAATTACGTCAAATTCGTCTTTTTCTTCAGCAGCAGCAGCGCCACCAGCAGCAGCGGCAGGTGCAGCAGCAACAGCAGCAGCTGCTGTTACGCCGAATTTTTCTTCCATTTCGCTGATTAGTTCAACGATATCCATTACTGACATTTCAGCGATTGCGTTTAACACATCTTCTCTAGATAGTGCCATGGGATTTCTCCATTTCTGATAAATTTAAAGTGATTAATTAAGGTTTATACAATTGGGTTATGCCACTAGGCATTCATTCCATTGCACAAACCGAAAACAGCTAATAGTGATTAAGCAGCTTCTTTTGCGTCTTTTACTGCTGCAACAGTACGAACAAACTTGCTTGGGACTGCGTTTAAAGTCTGAGCTAGTTTCGTTACTGGTGCTTTCATTGTTGCCATCAAGATAGATAGTGCTTCGTCGCGTGTTGGAAGCTTAGATACGCGCTCTAATTCCTCAGGACCAAACAACTCGCCACCAACTGATACAAGCTTAGTTTCTAAAGCTTTATTTTCTTTGCTGAATTCAAAAATAACTCGAGCAGCAGAACCTAAATCTTCAGTAGAAAAAGCCAATAACAATGGGCCAACCATCTTATCTGACATGCACTCAAAGCTAGTACCTTCAAAAGCACGCTTAGCAAGCGTGTTTTTAACAACTTTAAGTACAACACCTTTCTCACGAGCTTGGTTACGTAGCGCAGTTAACTGAGCTACTTCAAGGCCATGATAATCAGCAGCAACTGCTGAATAAGCATTTGCAGCAACTTCAGACACTTCAGCCACAACTTTTTGTTTCTGTTCTAGCGTTAATGCCATGAGTTGACTCCTTGATCTCATCAACATTGAATAAACAATGCTGAATTGACGTTTCTATTATTAAAGCCTTGTTGCCAACTAAGTAAAAGCGAACTCTTATTTAGAAGGCGGCTTTAATAACGCTGAATACGGCACCTTTATCAGAATGAATGAGAGAGTCAATTAGTTAACCTAATACAATTCCCACGATCAAACCTTTTTGGTCACCGTCTGCGTAGGCCAACATTGGGCTAAATCCAGTTAAATACATAACCCGCTTTAACACCAATATCAATTAACAGTACTGTTGTTTTCATTAGCCTCATAAAGAGATTAATCAAAGACTGAGCACTTACCTACGGTCTTAGACAGCATAGCTTTGGCTAAGCTGACCTAATATTTAAAACTTTAAATTTGGGGGATAATTTAAGAGACTAAGTAAACAGCTCTCAAATTATCACTAATCATCAATAAAACGGCTAAATTACTTAGCGATACGATATGGAACTGGATCTAAAGTGATACCAGGGCCCATCGTGCTAGATATAGTGATTTTCTTGATGTAGATACCTTTAGAGGTAGCAGGCTTCGCACGCTTAATGTCGCTAATTAACGCTTTAGCGTTTTGCTCGATCTGCTCAACAGTAAAACCAACCTGACCGATAGTTGTGTGGATGATACCTGCTTTATCTACACGGTAAGTCGCCTGACCTGCTTTAGCATTAGTAACTGCTTCAGCAACGTTAGGAGTAACTGTCCCCACTTTAGGGTTAGGCATAAGACCACGTGGACCTAAGATAGTACCTAACTGACCCACAACGCGCATTGCGTCAGGCGCTGCGATAACAACGTCAAAGTCTAGATTGCCCGCTTTAACTTGTTCCGCAAGATCGTCCATACCAACAACGTCAGCACCAGCTTCTTTAGCAGCATCTGCAGCAGCGCCTTGAGCGAATACAGCAACGCGCTTAGTTTTACCAGTACCAGCAGGTAGGTTAGTTGCACCACGAACTACTTGGTCTGATTTACGTGGATCAACACCTAGGTTGATAGCGATATCAACTGACTCTTTAAATTTAAGAGGTGGTAGGTCGTTTAAGATGTTTACCGCTTCTTCAAGAGTGTATAACTTTTCGTTTTCTACATGCTCAGCGATCATTTTTTGACGTTTAGTAAGTTTACTCATTTACACACCCTCCACTTCGATGCCCATTGAACGTGCAGTACCAGCGATGGTACGTACAGCAGCATCCATGTCAGCAGCGGTCAAATCAGCGTTTTTAGTTTGAACGATTTCTTCAAGCTGCGCACGAGTTACTTTACCAACTTTAGTTACGTTAGGTACACCAGAACCTTTAGCAATACCTGCTGCTTTACGCAGTAAGAATGCTGCCGGTGGCGACTTCATGATAAATGTAAATGATTTATCAGCATAAACTGTAATTTCAGTTGGAATTGGCAGACCAGGTTCCATGCTAGCAGTTGCTGCATTGAACTCTTTACAGAATGCCATGATGTTCACACCTTTTTGACCCAGTGCAGGACCAATTGGTGGTGAAGGGTTTGCTTTGCCAGCAGGCACTTGTAGTTTGATGTAACCATCAATCTTCTTAGCCATGAGTTTTCTCCTTTACGGGTGATAACGCTTTCTGCTCACACTTACCAAGTTCGTTAAAGCAAGTTGATAAGTAGAGCGATCCGCTCCCCGGGGGTTAAAATATTTAGCTTAGCTGATTAGCTTAACTTCTCAACTTTACTAAACTCTAATTCGACCTGAGTTGGTCTGTTAAATACGTTTACTGTTAACTGTAATTTAGACTTTTCGTAGTCGACCTTTTCAACCAAACCTTTAAAGTCTGTAAACGGTCCATCAATAACCAGAACTTCTTCACCTGGTTCAAACAGTGTTTTAGGACGCGGTGCTTCTTCAGTTTGTTTTAGACGATTTAAAATACGATCCGCTTCAACTTTAGTAATCGGTGCTGGATTCTCTGGTGTTCCACCGATAAATCCAGTAATACGTGGGCAATCATTAACAATGTGCCAAGTATCATCATTCATTTCCATTTCTACTAATACGTAGCCTGGAAAGAATTTACGTTCACTTTTACGCTTTTTGCCGTCTTTCATTTCAACGACTTCTTCAGTAGGTACTAAAACCTCACCGAAGCTATCAGCGAACTCACTGCGATTGATACGATCCGTCAAATAGCGTTGGACTTGCTTTTCATATCCTGAAAATGCTTGCACGATATACCAGCGCATATGTTTCTCCATGACGTCAATCAAACGATTGCTGATTAAAAAAACAGGCTGCATTGCTTAAAATATCTTCTTAAGCCCAGCCCTGACAATATTAAATTTTGTTTTGTTAACGCTTATGGCGGTGCCAATACTTATTCAAATTCTTCTAAAGAAACCTATCATAGAAGCTGATTAACCGATAAATATACCGACCAACCAATTAAATAAGTTATCTAACAACCAAACGATCACTGCCACAATACCGATGACTAATAATGATTGCCATGTGTACTGAATGGTCTCACTTTTCGTTGGCCAAGTTACTCGGCGCAGCTCGATACTGGCATCTTTTAGTAAGATTTTAAAACTACGACCTTGGTTGGTTAATGCCAAACAAATCATGGCAAAAATGACCAAAGCAGCCGTTAAGCCAATACGAACCCACAAATCGTTAGCAGGTTGCCAAATACCTGGCAGCTTGTAGTTAACAAGAGTCGCCCCTATTAACGCAACAAATGCAAGTGCCCATAACGCCATATCTTTTGGCGAACGGGTTTTTGCAACTTCAACTGCGCTCTGTTTATTAGAAATCGTTTTACCTAGCGAATTATGAGCGCTCTGCTTTTTATCAGATAACTTGTTATCTAGGTTATCTTGTTGGTTGCTCATAATTGATTTGCCTTACGACTTAGACGATAGAGTTAAAAACCGCCTATCTGTATGGTAAAAGGAGAGAGTGTACTAATAAACTGAGACAGTTAAAAAATGTGGCAGGCGATGAGGGACTCGAACCCCCAACCCTCGGTTTTGGAAACCGATGCTCTACCAATTGAGCCAATCGCCTGTAGTTAAGGCTGACCATTATACAACTTTTTTTATGGATTGCAACCCTTGATGAGCCTACTAAGTAGGAATCTTCACTAATCTTTTGATCTTAATCGGTTTTGGGTCGATTCAAGCCCCCTATTCCATACTCAAATCTCAAAATTTAGGGTGAGTATAATTAATTTAAACGGTTTAATTTTTACGAGTCACTAAATATCGAGTCACTAAATATAAGGTTATTCTCTGTCAGTCTTTACTACTGGTTCCTCAAAAGCAGCTTAAAGAAGTGGATGAGCTGCTCAGTACCTTATAGATATATTATATAGAGAATCTATGCCTATCATATGACTATGATTTCCAATGATCAGCTACAAAAAAACCGTCTCGAATGAGACGGTTTTTTAGCTTTACGCTGTATTAACGATTAAAGATATTAGTCTTTAACGCTAGCAACAACACCCGCACCTACAGTACGGCCACCTTCGCGAATTGCGAAACGTAAACCTTTGTCCATAGCGATTGGGTGGATTAGCTCTACGCTCATCTCAACGTTATCGCCTGGCATTACCATTTCAGTACCGTCTTGTAATGAGATAGCACCCGTTACGTCAGTAGTACGGAAGTAGAACTGTGGACGGTAACCATTTAGGAATGGCGTGTGACGACCACCTTCTTCTTTTGATAGTACGTATACTTCTGCGTCAAACTTGGTGTGTGGAGTGATTGAACCTGGCTTAGCAAGTACTTGACCACGTTGTACGTCTTCACGCTTAGTACCACGTAATAGTACACCACAGTTCTCACCAGCACGACCTTCGTCTAGTAACTTACGGAACATCTCGATACCAGTACACGTCGTCTTTTGAGTATCACGAATACCAACAATTTCGATTTCGTCACCAACACGTACTACACCAGACTCAACACGGCCAGTTACAACAGTACCACGACCTGAGATTGAGAATACGTCTTCGATTGGCATTAGGAATGCTTTGTCAACGTCACGCTCTGGTTCTGGGATGTAAGTGTCTAGAGTTTCTAGTAGTTCGATAACTGCTGGCTCACCATACTTACCGTCGTTACCATTTAGAGCTTCTAGTGCAGAACCTTTGATGATTGGGGTGTCATCACCTGGGAAGTCGTAGTCAGAAAGTAATTCACGTACTTCCATTTCTACTAGCTCAAGTAATTCTTCGTCATCAACCATGTCACATTTGTTCATGAATACGATGATGTATGGTACGCCAACCTGACGTGATAACAAGATGTGCTCACGTGTCTGTGGCATTGGGCCGTCAGTAGCAGATACTACTAGAATAGCGCCGTCCATCTGTGCCGCACCAGTAATCATGTTTTTAACATAGTCAGCGTGACCTGGGCAGTCTACGTGTGCGTAGTGACGTGCTTCAGTGTCATACTCAATGTGTGAGGTGTTAATGGTAATACCACGTGCTTTTTCTTCTGGTGCTGAGTCAATTGACGCGTAGTCTTTTGCTTCGCCGCCTGAAGTTTTAGCAGCGACAGTTGCGATAGCAGCTGTTAGTGTGGTTTTACCGTGGTCAACGTGACCGATGGTACCAACGTTAACGTGCGGTTTGTTACGTTCAAACTTGGCCTTTGCCATGTGTGTGTCCTCTTTT
>NZ_JBXYJF010000045.1:0-17237 GCF_057396245.1 Psychrobacter sp. CX16 | reverse complement strand
GCAGTGTCATCATCGCCTTTAAAGCTCACTGTGGTCTGCTCTGGTATGTTATCAGCAGCATCACTGGTGTCTGTTTGCTCAACTACCACGTCTGTAATCTCAGGCGCAGTAGTGTCGTCATAAGTGATGTCAGTTGGCACCGTGGCTGTCGCTGAATCTGAATTACCCGCAACATCTGTACCAGTAACCGTTATCTTCGCTCCAGTCGCTAAGGCAGGACTAAACACGGCAGTATAGGTACCATCGCCATTATCAGTCACGTCTCCAACTTCACCATCTGGACCTGTGGCAGTATAGCTTGCAGAGTCATCATCACCTGTAAAGGTAACGCTGGTCGTATTCGCTACACCATCAGCAGGACTATCACTATCAATCTGTTTAATCTCGACGATATCAACCGCAGGTGCTGTGGTGTCGTCATAAGTGATGTCAGTTGGCACAGTTCCTGTCGCTGAATCTGAATTACCCGCAATATCCGTACCAGTAACGGTGACGGTATCATCGGCATTAAGCGGTGTGTCAAACACGGCGGTGTAAGTCCCATCACCATTTGCTGTGGCCGTCACTGTTGTCCCATCTGGTGATGTTACTGTGTAAGTCGCATCCGCGTCATCACCGGTAAAGGTAACCTTGGTGTTATCAACCGTATTATCAGCAGGGTCACTGCTATCGACTTGTTGTACCGCAACGTCTGTAATCACAGGCGCGGTATCATCGGTATGGGTAACCGTCTCTGGCACTGCGCCATTAGCGCTGCCTGTGTTACCTGCTTGATCAACACCTTTAATGCTAACAACGGTATTGGCTGCAAGTGGGCTATCAAATACTGCAGTGTAGATACCGTTACTGTCTGGACCACTGACGGTTGCTGTCTCACCATTTGCACCTGTTACGGTATAGGTGGCAGTGTCATCATCGCCTTTAAAGCTCACTGTGGTCTGCTCTGGTATGTTATCAGCAGCATCACTGGTGTCTGTTTGCTCAACTACCACGTCTGTAATCTCAGGCGCAGTAGTGTCGTCATAAGTGATGTCAGTTGGCACCGTGGCTGTCGCTGAATCTGAATTACCCGCAACATCTGTACCAGTAACCGTTATCTTCGCTCCAGTCGCTAAGGCAGGACTAAACACGGCAGTATAGGTACCATCGCCATTATCAGTCACGTCTCCAACTTCACCATCTGGACCTGTGGCAGTATAGCTTGCAGAGTCATCATCACCTGTAAAGGTAACGCTGGTCGTATTCGCTACACCATCAGCAGGACTATCACTATCAATCTGTTTAATCTCGACGATATCAACCGCAGGTGCTGTGATATCACCGCTACCCACCACTTCGGTAGGCTGTGAGGTATTACCTGCTTTATCGGTCGCCGTAACATTAATAACTTGGTCTTTATCTAACGCAGGCGCTACAGTAATACTAAATGAGCCATCTGTCACATCCGCTTTAACAATTTGATCAGGCTCACCATCGCCATTAGTATCAATACCCACAAAAGAACCTGGTTCAGCAGTACCCGTAATAGTGGTGCTATCAGGGCTGCTATCTCCATTATTGTCATTGTTAACACTTGATTCAATCACTGGCGCATCAGGCGCAATAGTATCACCTGTGCCAACCACTTCAGTAGACCTAGAGGTATTATTATCCCTATCAGTAGCAGTTACCTCAACATTTTCACCTTTATCCATTGCAGGAACACTAACTTCATAGTGACCCTTGTCATCAGCAGTAGTGGTACCAATCACGGTACCAGTTGAGTCAGTAATCTCAATGGTTGCATCAGGCTCTGTGGTGCCCGAGATAACCGTAACATTAGGCTTACCATCATCATTGGTATCTATGTTAGTAATGTTATCCACACTCGGAGCATCCGGCGCTGTGGTATCACCTACAGTCGCAATCGCCTCATTTGGCTTTGAAACATTACCCGCTTTATCAGTAACACTCGCAGTAACAGAAACTTGCTCACCATCATTAGGTTTAGCGACACTTGTCACGAAGCCATTACTAAGCATATCTTGAGTAACCAAAACTCTGTCACCGTTGACAGTTAAGGTGTCATCTACCTGAACATTACCAGGTAGAGTAATGGTCACCTCGACATCACCATTTGAGTTGAGCTCATTTGTTGTTACCGTATTATCACCATTACCAATAGTCACGGTCGGCGCATCTGGAGCAATAGTATCCCCAGTTCCTACAGCAGGTGTGGATTGAGACGTTTTATTACTTTCTTTATCGGTTGATGTGACATCAACCCTTTCATTTTTATCAAGCGCTGGAACCGTAACTTTATAATTACCATTGTCATCCGTAGTGGTCTTACCAATTACAACCCCATTGATATCAGTAACTTCAATCAAAGTATTGGGTCCAGCTTGACCCTCGATAATTGTGTTATTAGGTTCACCATCACCATCTGTATCAACATTAGTAATACTATCAACAGTTGGCTTACTTGGTGGAGTTACCTCAGGTACTTCAACCGGACTAACCTGATCTAGCTGATCTTGAAAGTCTTCTTTACCGGTACTTGGTGGCAACTGATCGATCTTGTCTTGCGCGTCGGCTTTGGCATCTTCTACTGCTTGGTTAGCATCAATGATGTCTTTTTGCTCTTCTGGAGTAATCACCCCATCTTGTTCGGCAGTGTCTTTTTGCTGCTCCGCCGCTTGTTCGGCATCTTTTGCCTTGTCGATAGCGTCTTGTACGTCTTGTGCTGCCGCATCGTCAACACCGTCACCATTGGCATCGGTAACCGCAGGCACAACTATCCCGTCAATCTGATCGAGTCGATTGTTAAGCTCGGTTTTCTCATCACTCTCTGGAAGCTTGTCTACCGCTTGCTGTGCTTTATCTTTGGCATTGGTAACCGCTTGATTTAATTCTTCCAGCTTTTTATTTTCTTCAGGCGTAATAACGCCATCATCATTGGCATCTTTTAGGGCATCTTCGGCAGCTTTTTCGGCCTCTTCGGCTTTTTCAACCAGATCGGTTGCTGTGTTCTCAAGCGTATCGTCGATACCGTTGCCGTTGCTATCAGTAACTTCTGGCACATTAACGCCGCCAATTTGATCTAGCTGATCTTGAAAGTCTTCTTTACCGGTACTTGGTGGCAACTGATCAATCTTGTCTTGCGCGTCAGCTTTGGCATCTTCTACTGCTTGGTTAGCATCGATGATGTCTTGTTGCTCTTCTGGAGTAATCACCCCATCTTGTTCGGCATTGTCTTTTTGCTGCTCCGCCGCTTGTTCGGCATCTTTTGCTTTGTCGATAGCGTCTTGTACGTCTTGTGCTGCCGCATCGTCAACACCGTCACCATTGGCATCAGTAACCGCAGGCACAACTATCCCGTCAATCTTATCTAAACGCTCGTTCAAACCTGATTTCACATCACTGTCAGGTAGCGTATCAACCACTGCTTGTGCGGCAGCTTTAGCCTCAGCAACGGCTTGGTTTAAGTCGGTTAACTGCTGTTGCTCAGTATCGCTAATTACGCCATCATCATTGGCATCTTTTAGGGCATCTTCGGCAGCTTGCTCGGCCTGTTCAGCTTTTTCAACCAGATCGGTTGCTTTCTGAATTGCATTTGAATTATCGGTGTGATTATCATTACTCGAACTACTACTCCCTCCCAAAGTGGCACCGACAATGCCTACTCCAGCTAGACCGACTAACCAAGGAAATGCATTAAAGTCTGACTCACTAGCTCCTACCCACCATGGAGCAACCTGACTCTCTCCACCTAAGGCCTGACCTTCGATTTCACCAATTTGTAATTCAGTGACGTAATCAATGACTTCACCTGAATCCGGTACGTAATAGTAATATTGACCATCTTCAGATAATCCTATTAATGCACTGTCGGAATCATCATAAAACCCCTCGATGATTAAGTCGCTTTCTTGACCTTCGTCCTCCATAGAAATATGAAGGTCATCACCTACCCGTTTGGTAACAATATGATTCGGCGCACGCCCTGTTGCCTCATCGAACAACTCGTAATTTACTTTCTGAACTGCCTTAATGACAGTTGGCTTGCCATCTTGAGTAACAACAGTGTGCTCAGCGATTGTTTGAGTCGCATTATTTACTTTAACGATAATGGTTTTCATAGTTTGCCCTAATTTTAGAATGGAAATTTGAATTTGAAATTATATGAATTAAATATAGGACTGCTCTTTAGCAGTCTAGATAGGTATAACTAGTAGAAGTTCAAGTTAATGCACATAGTTAATTTGAAAGGTGTTCCTTAAGAAGTCTATTTGAATATTTGTAAAATAAATAAAATACAATATTCTCTATCCTAGGGATTTATTTATAATTATTAGAAAGCAGAAGGATATTAATTACAAATCTAATATAATTCTTATTCAACTTATGGAATCAATAAGAGCTGAAAATACCCTTAGAATAACCAAATAAATTTAAATAAAATATATTGTAATCATGGAGTTAATTGCTATATGTAATTCTACCTTATCCAAGCTAGATTATAAGTTAAATTTTAACTATCAAATATGGTTACACACATTAAAAGAAGAAAAATTACAATTCGTAAATAACTGTATTTATTAAAAATATATTAAATCAACCCTTATACTATGTGGCTTGCATAGACTTAATAAATAGAAACAAAACTAAACACAAGTTCATTACATTAGTACAGTGATGTTATCAATAAAAAAGCGACCCATTGGTCGCTTTTATAAGTTTATGACTTTAAGATGACAAACTTATGCCTACTAATTAGAACCGATTGTTGTTTGCGGTAATCGGACTCTCATTCTCAACCAAGGTTTCGATAGTTTCAAACCCTTTTTTATCACCAAAATAAAGTCTTTGGAACTTCTCATCTCGATGAAAACGCAGCTTATCGCCATCTGGTGTTTCTATAACAAATTCATTTAACAATCTCTGCCAATGGGCGCGTTTCTCTGTCTCATTCTGGTCCGCATCTAACGTGGGTCGCAAGATATACATTATATCATCATGTTGCTGCTCAGTCATCAGCTCAGACAGGTCTTCATGTTCAATCAGGTGTTCGCAAATTCTTTCAATATCATGCAGCGTCTCACGCCCTTCATTTAACTCAACAATAATCATGGTTATTCCTAGGTTGTATAAGTCTTTGTAGTGGTATAGATATATAAGCTTAGTGTATGTTTTGGTAGTGCATAATACTAGCCTCATTAACATTCCGTTAATAACACTTACTTAACTTAGGTAAATGACACGCGAACCTCTCGCTATACTAAATCTTTGATACAAGATATTCATAACCATAATAATTAAGGATACATATGTCACAATCAACGCAACATACTGCTCACTCGCCTCATTCTGACAAATCAAGTATGGGTAATCATGGGATGAATCCATACTTAAAATTTACATTGATGATTATCACCTCAACTTTGGTGATGTATGTGATGATGTATTTTAATACCTATGCTTGGGATCATGTTTATTTTAGTGAGACCCGTGCATATATGGCGTTATATATGGGCGCAGGTATGGCTATATTAATGCTTGCATTTATGAGTAATATGTACAAAAAAACCAAGCTAAATTTGTTGATTTATGGGCTGAGCGTGGTGCTATTTGCATTAGGCATTTGGGGCGTCCGCTCGCAAGCAACTGTCAATCAAGTCGATTGGATGAAGGCGATGATTCCCCACCACTCTATCGCCATATTAACCAGCTCACGTGCCGATATTGAAGACCCAAGAGTCCGCAAACTTGCAGACGATATTATTGAGGCACAAGAGCGTGAAATTAAAGAGATGCAAGACTTGGTCGCTGAGTTAGAATAAGCCACCTTATAGGTAACCATTAGGAGTAATTTATGCCAAATAAAAGCGCTAACCCTGAATTAGACAATGATAAAAAGAAACGCTTGGTGCAACAGTATTTACAAAAGCTAATTAAAACCGATCCTAACTTATATTATTCATCCACTACCGATATTGCTCGCAGCTTACACCCGATGATTAAGGAGCATATGAATCGTATGCCCGTTGATGAGCAAGCGTTATTCAAAAATGTGACGGTTAGAGACATAGAGATGCTATTAAGCTTTCATTAATCTGACATGATTCTCATTTTTGACAATAAATAGGCTTGGTAATACCAAGCCTATTTTCGTATGCGTCAAAATATGCTCGTTGATAGCTATTCTCTTAAATAGCAGTCGTATAAAATCCAAGAAAATACGTGTCTAGCCTGCGTTGCAACAAACACTATTCGCTATTGTCATATTTTAGCGATAAAATCATGAAATAATCATTACTTGCCAGCCATTACGCTATCCATTCCTATTACTGGATGATAATTGGCGTTGGCAGTTAAAATATAATAAATAAGATTAAAAATAAGGCATGTTTATGAAAATCGCAGTCGCAGGCATTGGTTACGTGGGTCTGTCTAACGCCATGGTTCTTGCTAAGCATAATGAAGTTGTTGCTCTTGATATCATTGAAGAAAAAGTTGAGATGCTGAATAACAAGATATCGCCTATTGTGGACGCTGATATATCAGAGTTTCTCTCTAATCGAACCCTAAACTTCCAAGCGACAACAGATTCTAATTTGGCTTATAGCGATGCTGATTTTATTATTGTTGCTACGCCCACAGATTATGACCCCAAAACCAATTATTTTAATACCCAAAGTGTTGAGTCAGTGATTCAGCAAGCAAAGGCTATTAATCCTGATGCGGTTATCATTATAAAATCAACTGTGCCTGTGGGCTTTACTGTCAGTCTACGAGAGAAGTTTAATAATCCAAACATTGTCTTCTCGCCTGAGTTTTTGCGTGAAGGTAAAGCGCTACATGACAACCTCTACCCGTCTCGCATTGTGATTGGTGAGCAATCAGAGCGCGCTAAGCAATTTGCAGATATGTTAATTGAGGGCGCGATTAAGAAGGACTGCCCTGTCCTGTTTACCGACTCTACTGAAGCTGAAGCCATTAAACTGTTCTCGAACACCTACCTTGCCATGCGTGTTGCCTACTTCAATGAGCTTGACTCTTATGCCCAGTCTTTTGGCTTAGATACACGTCAGATTATCGAAGGCGTCTGTCTAGATGAGCGTATTGGCGACCATTATAACAACCCGTCTCTTGGTTATGGCGGCTACTGCTTGCCAAAAGACACCAAGCAATTATTGGCCAATTATAATCAAGTTCCGAACAATCTTATTAAAGCCATTGTAGATTCCAACCGTACACGCAAAGACTTTATTGCTGACTCTATCTTGGCAATGAATCCTGGCGTGGTTGGTATCTATCGCTTAGTAATGAAAAGCGGGTCGGATAACTTTAGAGCCTCAGCGATTCAAGGGGTCATGAAACGTATCAAGGCCAAAGGCATAGAGGTTATTGTTTATGAGCCGGTCTTAGATAAGCCTGAATTCTTTAAATCTCGCGTTATTAACGATTTGGAAGAGTTCAAACGGTTAAGCGATGTGATTGTCACCAACCGCCTCTCTAGTGACTTAGAAGACGTATTAGATAAAGTCTATACTCGAGATATCTTCGGTGGTGATGAGTAAAAAGTAAAAAGCGCCTACTTAACCAGATGGCTCATGGCTTATAGAGTATGATTATATTAGTCTTTAGTCGTTAAATGCTTAAATAACCAGACAAAAGGTTTGAAGGTATATATACACTTTCAAACCTTTTTTCGTTGAAACCCCGCCAAACCTCTCCTAAAATAGACTTCTTTTAATCGATGACTATTTTTACTTAATCACTCTTTTTCTATGAATTATGAAGGCGGTGGCTAACACTCGATTCGATACGCTTATCATCTTATCGAAGACACATATCAAAATAAGAACCGGTTAACCAATCACCGCTTATCACAAACCTAGGATTTTATTATGTCAAAGACCCTATCACAGCTTGCCCCTCAAAAAGTTTGGTACTACTTCGAGGCACTGACTCAAATTCCGCGCCCCTCTTATGAAGAAGAAGCGGTGCAGCAATATGTACTCGATGAGGCCGCCCGTTTAGGACTTTGGGCAGAGCGTGATGCGGTAGGCAACGTGCTAGTACGTAAGCCTGCCAGCAAAGGCATGGAAAACGCACCGGGCGTTATTTTGCAAAACCATTTAGATATGGTAGCGCAAAAGAACGATGACAGCGATCATAACTTTAGTACCGATCCTATCCAGGCTTATATCGATCCAGAAAGAGACTTTAAATGGGTAACTGCAAAAGGGACTACTCTTGGTGCTGATAATGGCATTGGTGCAGCGTCTGCGTTAGCAATATTAGCTTCTGATGACATCGCTCATGGTCCATTAGAAGCCTTATTTACTGCCACAGAAGAAACTGGCATGGACGGTGCAAAAGGTTTGCAAGGCGGCTGGTTACAAGGCGACTTACTATTAAACCTTGATACCGAGGAGCTTGGGGATATTTGTATTGGCTGTGCCGGCGGTGTTGACGCTACGTTTAGATTGCCAATTAACTGGCAAGATACTTCATCTAAACAAGCATACACCTTGTCTGTCCGCGGTCTAAAAGGTGGACACTCAGGTATCGATATTATCAAGCAGCGTGGTAATGCTGCGCTGATCGTGTCTAGACTTCTTGATACTGTCTCAGATAATTTACAGGTCGCCTCTATTAACGCCGGCAATCTACGTAATGCTATTCCGCGTGAAGCTGTGGCTATCTTCGTCAGTGATACCGACGCGTCTGCATTAACTGAACAAATCATGGCAGAAGCTGATATTATTCGCCGTGGTCTACCAGAAGAAGACCGCGCAATGAGTGTGACTCTTGAGGTAGCTGATTTACCTAAACAAGTTTGGACACCAGAGACTCAAGATACCTTGCTAACTGCCCTACGTTTGTGCCCCAATGGTGTCGATAGAATGAGCATGGATACCGAAGGTGTGGTCGAAACGTCAGTGAACTTGGCACGTATTGAGACGCAAGATAATCATTTAGAGATTCAAAATCTACTGCGTTCACTAGATGACGATGCGCGCGACGATTTGGCAGATAGAATGAAGCGCTTGTTTGAAAGCTTTGGCGCGACTGTCCTATTAGATGGAGACTATCCTGGTTGGAAACCGGCGCCTAACTCAGCACTGACTGATACGGTGATTCAACAAGGTCATAAGATTTTAGGCAAAGAGCCGAATGTGACCGTTATTCATGCTGGCCTTGAATGCGGCTTATTAGGTCAAAACTATCCGCAGTGGCAAATGGTCTCGTTTGGCCCGACTATTGAAATGCCGCACTCCCCTGATGAGCGGGTTAATATTGAAAGTGTTGAGAAATTCTGGGAGTGGTTGATTGCTGTTCTAGGCTCGTTAAAGCAATAAGGTATCAGTTCATTTAGGACTAACCATCTTATCGTATAAAGAGCGTATCAAATGGGCTTTGGATTTTGGTACGCTTAGGTGTCAATGTTATGATATCTATAAATGTAGGGGCTAAGATTGTATTAGCCCCTTTTTTATTATCACTAAACCATTTTCATAATTATCCTAATAGAGAGAGAATGCATATGGAGTTTTTAGGCTTTACGGTCGATGTCGCTGCACTAACAGGTAGCGCCTTAGACGTAGTCGTAAGAGTAGCGCTGGCCATATTAATCTTTGTGCTTGGTCGCTGGATTGCGGGCAAGATTGTTAATATTGCTAACCGTGTTATGCAGCGTAGCCATTTAGATGACACAGTATCTAGCTTTTTAGGACGCTTATTATATGGCGTATTGCTAATTATCGTCATCTTGGCTGCATTGAGTAAGGTTGGCGTGCAAACCACCTCGGTTGTGGCCATTTTAGGTGGTGCAGCATTAGCAGTCGGTCTGGCACTAAAAGATCAGCTATCTAACTTTGCTGCTGGGATTTTAATCGTTATCTTCCGCCCATTTATACGTGGAGATTTTGTGCAAATTAGCAGCTACACCGGTACAGTCACAGACATCAGCCTCATTAACACCCATATCACCACCACCAATAACCATGATGTGGTCATTCCAAACAGTGACATCAGCACATCAGCCATCATTAACTATACATCACTACCAAATCGCCGCGTCGATATCACTGTTGGTGTCGGTTATGATGCGGACCTTAAAGTCGCTAAAGACGTATTGCTAGCCACAGCAAAAGCCAATCCAATGGCATTTACTGACCCAGAGCCTGTGATTCGTGTGACCAATCTCGGTGATAACTCGGTTGATTTAACCATCAACGTTTGGACCTCAAACGATGACTGGTGGGCAATGCAGTGTGACCTATTAGAAGAGTTCAAAATTGCACTTGATAACAATAAGATTGATATCCCCTTCCCGCAGCGCAGTATTCATGTCAGTGGTCTAGATAGCTTAATTAATAAAGAAACCACAGACAGTGGCGGGACTATTACCAACAAACCGGTGAATGATTAATAAAAATCATCCTGCCTGCTTATCTTAAAATAATGTGCTTTAATAAACCGACCGCTCTTGTTTACACCAATGAACAAGGGCGTTTTTATGGTAGGCTAGTACGCATTGACAAATGTTGCTGCAAATACTGTAGCAACAGTTTAATTTTGGCAAACAGTTGCCTGTTATAAGGATATACCGCCCATATCCCCTCTTCGGACTCTCGGTAATCATCTAGCAGGCTAACCAATTCTCCAGATTCTAAGTACTTTTGCACATAATAATCAGGCAATTGCACAATCCCCAGTCCCTTGAGTGCCGCATCAACCAAACTGTAACCGCTGTTATAACGAATACTGCCACTCACCCGAATATTTCGCTCTTTATCACCTTCTTTGAAATGCCAATAATCCAGACTTCCGAGCAGACAGTTATGCCCACCTAATTCTTTGAGGCTTTGCGGTGCGCCATAGCGATCAATATAACTCGGCGCAGCGCAAACATAATTAGTACGGTGACTAAGCTTTTTTGCCATTAGTGTCGAGTCACTTAACTTACCGATACGTATCGCTAAATCATAACCACCTTCTACCAAGTCGACCTTTTGATTGCTCAACAAAGCAGTCACCTCTATATCAGGGTATTGCACCATAAAATCATTGATGAGAGGCAATAATTGCTGCTCGCCATAGGTCACCGGTGCCGTCAGCTTAATCTTACCTTGCGGCTTAGAGTGCAAACGATTGATCGCTTGTTCGGCCACATCTAGCCCATCTAATACCGCTCGGCAATGCTCATGAAATACTCGGCCCTCTTCGGTCAGAGATATCTTCCGAGTAGTGCGATACAGCAGTTTAACATTGAGCCGTTTTTCTAATGCAGCTACTTGCCGGCTTACTTGTGCAATAGAGATGCCGAGCTCTTTTGCCGCACGAGTGAAGCTTTCGTATTCTGCCACGTATACAAATTCGCTGATGCCATCCCACTTCATGATTATTACCATTATGTAAAAGTTTTTTGTCAAAGCGTCATATTATCATCTAATATGAGATAATCTATAATCATTCGTACCTACCCACTAATCATAAAACGTTAAGTAAACGCTTAATCATAAAAAGGTGAAAGACGATGTCAGATAAATTTATTAAATCAAAAGCAGCCGTCGCTTGGGGCCCAAATGAGCCACTAAAAATGGAAGAAGTCGATGTCATGCTGCCGCGTAAAGGTGAAGTATTGGTCAGAATAGTTGCGAGCGGCGTGTGTCATACCGATGCTTATACCCTATCGGGCGCAGACCCTGAAGGTGTATTCCCTGCGATTTTAGGTCACGAAGGTGGCGGTATCGTTGAGCAAGTTGGCGAAGGCGTGACCAGTGTTGAAGTCGGCGACCACGTAATTCCACTATATACAGCTGAGTGCGGCGTTTGTAAAATGTGCCGCTCAGGCAAGACCAACCTATGCTCAGCGGTTCGCGAAACCCAAGGCAAAGGCTTGATGCCAGATGGCACGACTCGCTTCTATAAAGACGGTGAGCCAATTTATCACTACATGGGCTGCTCAACTTTCTCTGAATATACCGTATTGCCTGAGATTTCACTGGCTAAGGTGAACAAAGAAGCGCCGCTTGATGAAGTGTGCTTATTGGGCTGCGGCGTGACTACCGGTATGGGCGCAGTGATGAACACCGCAAAAGTTGAAGAAGGTTCAAGCGTTGCCATCTTCGGTCTTGGCGGCATTGGTCTAGCAGCGATTATCGGTGCGGTTATGGCAGGCGCGAAACGTATTATTGGTATCGATATTAATGAAAGCAAATTTGAGCTGGCCAAAAAATTAGGGGCAACTGATCTTATCAATCCAAAAGACTACGACCACCCTATCCAAGATATCATTATTGAGTTAACCGATGGCGGCGTCGACTATTCATTTGAATGTATCGGTAACGTTGATGTGATGCGCTCAGCGCTTGAATGCTGCCACAAGGGTTGGGGTGAATCCATTATTATCGGTGTTGCCGGCGCAGGTGAAGAGATTTCAACCCGCCCGTTCCAATTGGTAACCGGCCGCGTATGGAAGGGTTCAGCCTTTGGCGGTGTTAAAGGCCGGACTGAGTTGCCTGGTTATGTTGAGCGTTATCTAGCCGGCGAAATTCCATTACAGGACTTTATTACCCATACCATGCCAATTGAAGAGGTGAATGAAGCCTTTGAACTGATGCATGAAGGTAAGAGCATCCGTAGCGTTGTGAACTTCTAAATAAGGCATACTTAAGATGTCAAAAAGACCACTTATACGATGTAAGTGGTCTTTTTTATGTCAGAGTCTTAATAATATTCTGGTGACTTAGTTTCTCTAAAATTAAATGAGATACGGACTAAAGCTCAGTCAGTAAAAAGACCATTAATAGAGATAGAAAAGAGGTGTAGTCATTTAATGAGCCAGTCAAATATTCTATAATATAGGGTTATTTTTTGCACACTCCCACTCGACTTTCTGACTCAAGCATAGGTAATAATATGACTCAAGCCAATCAGATGACCCAAGTCCCGCGTACCCCAGAGCTACTTTGCCCTGCAGGCACTTTTAAGAATATGCAGTATGCCTTTGCCTATGGCGCCGATGCGGTCTATGCCGGTCAGGCCCGCTATAGCCTACGCGTGCGTAATAATGACTTCGATGAGGATAATCTGCGCTGCGGTATTGAATATGCGCATAGCCTTGGCAAAAAGTTCTATGTGGTGGTCAATATCCAAGCGCATAACGCCAAGCTCAAAACCTTTATTGAAGATATCCGCCCTGTGATTGAGATGAATCCTGATGCGCTGATTATGTCAGATGCTGGCTTGATTATGATGGTGCGTGAGAATTTCCCTGATATGGATATCCATTTATCGGTACAGGCCAATGCGGTGAACTGGGCAACCGTGAAGTTCTGGAAGCAAATGGGTGTGAGCCGTGTGATTGTCTCCCGCGAATTGTCATTAAAAGAGATTAAGCAGATTATCGATGAAGTCCCTGGCATGGAAATCGAGGTCTTCGTTCACGGTGCGCTATGTATGGCCTACTCTGGTCGCTGCTTGCTGTCAGGCTATATCAACAAACGTGATGCCAACCAAGGCACCTGCACCAACGCCTGCCGCTGGCGCTATAACACTTACAAAGCTGAAGAAAATGAAACCGGCGAGATTGTACCGGTGCAAACCTTTGACCCTAATCAACAGGCTCAGCAAGATGATAAGCAAATCGAGACCGTTAACTTAAACGGTGATGTGGTCATGGGTGACGATTATGTGCAAGCGCCAAGCGATGAGGTGGTACTGCTTGAAGAACAAAATCGCCCTGGTGAGCTAATGGCGATGTACGAAGATGAGCATGGTACTTATATCATGAACTCTAAGGACTTGCGCGCCGTTGAATTGATACCAGAATTAACCCAAATGGGTGTTCATTCTTTAAAGATTGAAGGCCGTACTAAGTCGCATTATTATGTGGCACGCACCGCCCAAGTTTACCGTCAAGCCATTGACGATGCAGTGGCCGGCAAGCCATTTGACGACTCATTAGTTGGTGCGCTTGATGGTCTGGCCAACCGCGGCTATACCGAAGGCTTCCTACGCCGCCATGTACACAGCGATTATCAAAACTACGAATACGGCGCCTCAAAAACCGACCAACAACAATTTGTGGCTGAAGTGACTGATATCTGTACCGATCGTCTCACGCTTGATATCAAAAACAAGCTTGAAGTCGGTGACACCATCGAAATCATGACGCCAAAAGGTAACTTGACCTACGAGCTTGAGCAAATGTGGGACAAAAAAGGCAACCCTATTGACGCAGCGTTAGGCTCTGGCTGGACAGCACGAATCAATAACCCGTTCAAAGACATTGATCAAGATATGCTGCAATTTGCCCTAGTCATGAAGAATGTAAAAAAGGCTATTTTCAGCTAAAAGGCCTTTTAATCCAAAATAGTTTCTGCGTCAATATTGATTTAAATAATTAATGTGGCTAGCAATTTTATAGAAACAATCGATATCTAAAAAGTATTATTAGCCAGTATTAAGTCACATATTGGACGTTTTTTTACACAGAACGCCCCATATAAATAATTCAACAAGTTAGTTTTCTCGTTTTAACACACCCTTACAAAGCTTGCGTTTTTCTGCTCAAATAATCGACTTAATATTTAATGGCCATCACAGAGAACACGTTGGTTTATCTAAAATAGATTTTAAATAAACACGATTGTGGTTTACGGCCTAAGCATTCAATAACTTAAAACTTTGTATAACTTAAATTTGTTTAGGCTTAGGTGATGTGCGATTTAATTATTTGAACTTTTTGACTTATTTTGAAGAGTGTTATTATGAAAAAATTAGCAATTACATTATTCGGTCTATCTACTATTTTTGGTACATCAGCAATGGCAGCAGAAACTGCTCAAACCACCTCCAATAGTCAGACTCCTCAACAAGCCGCGGCCTCTTATGAGTGTGCGCAGGACAAGTCAGTCATCGTAAATTATGCATTCAATGAATCAGGTGTACCCACTGAGGCTATATTTGAACAAGCACAAGGCGATGTAAAACATTTAAAAATCAGTCCATCTGAAAGTAGCCAAAACGCTTTAGTATTTACCTCGGATGATGGTTACCGCTTAAATGCTAGTATCTCAGATGAGAACACACTTTTCGCACAAAACGTCGATATTTCAAATGCAAGCAATAAGACTATTTTCCAAGATTGTCAGGCCAATAGCGGCAGTTAATCATTATTTTCAGCTAGGACATCCTATATCAGATGACCTATCTTCTTCAATACAAAAGCAAAAAGCTTGGTTACTTCAGTAATCAAGCTTTTTGCTTTTCCCCTATTACCCCTATCACTGTCTATTTAACGTATAATATGGCGCATTATTTAATTAACCCTTTTTACAAGTCTCTTTTTTGAAGGCTTATCTACCTTAACCCAAAACTCTGCGTTTATCTTATGCCAAAATTATTGCGACTCTTATTATTCGTTGTGGGCTTAATTCTAGTGACCGATTGCGTCATCTTAATTGGCAGCAATCGCATTAATTTTGGTACCGTTATGCCCTTTTTAATCGGTATTATCTTTTTAGTTCATGCTCTATTTTGGCCGCGAATTAAAATAATCTTGACGCACAGTCATGGGCTTAAGATATTGTGGAAAGGATTGTGGGCAGTCTTTAGTATTTGGCTGATTAGCTTTATCGTGTTTGCGGTATCGCTCAATAGCAATATCAAAAAGGTAGATGAAGCTTACGCACCAGTCGATGCTATTATCGTCCTCGGTGGCGGTATTAAAAATGGCAAACCAACGCCTACTTTGGCCAACCGATTAGACACCGCTGCACCACTTATCAAAGAACAGCCCGATGCAGTGGTGATTACCAGTGGTGGCATTGGTATTGGCGAGACTGTAAGCGAAGCGCAAGCCATGGCTGAGTACTTGTATGACCAGCATGATATTGCGTTGTCGCATATCTCGCTTGAGGGTGAAAGCACCAGTACCGATGAAAACTTCTTATACAGCCAGATGGTATTAATCCAAAACGGTGTGGCGCTAAGTGATCCAATTGCTATCGTCACTAGCGACTTTCACATACCTCGCTCTAAGGCCATTGCTGAACATCAAGGCTATAAAAATATCATCCCGCTTGCCAGCCCAACGCCGTTATCGATACGTTATAATGCGTGGTTCCGTGAATATTTTGCTTATATTAGCGGTTGGTTGTTGGGCGAATATTAGGGCGTGTGGAACATTCGACCATGGCACTGGCGGCGACTATTTTTTAGTCAATATGCAGTGAAATTTTTGACGCTTAGTCATTCTAAGTTAGACAATTTCGCAATATATTGGCAAAAAAGAGTCCCGCTCCTGAGAACGGATTAAGCAAAGCACTGCTTTGCCCGTTCGCAAGGCGAGAGCTATGCTCGAGTGAGGCTGATGCTAAAATCGCCCCAAACGTTGTTGCAAACCTAGTCAAGGTCTAGACATTAACGACGGTTTACGCCTAGTCTGAAACAATTTTAGCTATCAGCAGTGCTAATTTGCGAATGTTCCACACGCCCTAAGCTTATCCATATCAATCTACCCATAAAATCTATTCGTTAGCAGCCCCTATTTAGGAGACAGCGACTATGGCCCTTAAAATTACCTCGGAATGTATCAACTGTGATATTTGTGAGCCGGAGTGCCCGAATGAAGCCATCAGTTATGATCAAAGAGGGCAAAAGACTTACGTGATTGATCCTAATCTATGCACCGAGTGTGTCGGCTTTTATGATGAACCAACCTGCGATAAGGTCTGCCCTATTGACTGCATTATTCCTGACCCTGACCGTATTGAGAGTAATGAAGAGCTGCTACAAAAGCACAAAAGAATTTGGGCGAAATAAGCCGCAAAGTTTAAGCACAAAAAAGGCCTGTCGATTGATAGGCCTTTTTTATTCATTTGTCCCGTCCTAAAATAAGTTTACGAAAAGGAAGCTTATAAATGGACAAGTCACAGACTACAAGAATTAAGCGTACACAGAAAGATTACACACTAGGCTTTAAATTAGCTGTGGTAGAGCAAGTAGAAAAAGGCGACATGACCTACAAACAAGCCCAAAAGCACTATGGCATACAAGGACGTAGTACCGTCCTAACTTGGCTTAGGAAACATGGTACATTAGACTGGAATACACCGCCAAAGAGCCTAAGAATGCCACACAAAGAAACCCCAGCCCAAATCATAAAAAGACTTGAGCGACAACTGGCTGATGAAAAAAAACGTACGCTACTACTTGGCAAGATAGTTGAAGCGCTA
>NZ_JBXYJF010000044.1:0-17348 GCF_057396245.1 Psychrobacter sp. CX16 | reverse complement strand
AAAAGAGGACACACACATGGCAAAGGCCAAGTTTGAACGTAACAAACCGCACGTTAACGTTGGTACCATCGGTCACGTTGACCACGGTAAAACCACACTAACAGCTGCTATCGCAACTGTCGCTGCTAAAACTTCAGGCGGCGAAGCAAAAGACTACGCGTCAATTGACTCAGCACCAGAAGAAAAAGCACGTGGTATTACCATTAACACCTCACACATTGAGTATGACACTGAAGCACGTCACTACGCACACGTAGACTGCCCAGGTCACGCTGACTATGTTAAAAACATGATTACTGGTGCGGCACAGATGGACGGCGCTATTCTAGTAGTATCTGCTACTGACGGCCCAATGCCACAGACACGTGAGCACATCTTGTTATCACGTCAGGTTGGCGTACCATACATCATCGTATTCATGAACAAATGTGACATGGTTGATGACGAAGAATTACTTGAGCTAGTAGAAATGGAAGTACGTGAATTACTTTCTGACTACGACTTCCCAGGTGATGACACCCCAATCATCAAAGGTTCTGCACTAGAAGCTCTAAATGGTAACGACGGTAAGTATGGTGAGCCAGCAGTTATCGAACTACTAGAAACTCTAGACACTTACATCCCAGAACCAGAGCGTGACGTTGACAAAGCATTCCTAATGCCAATCGAAGACGTATTCTCAATCTCAGGTCGTGGTACTGTTGTAACTGGCCGTGTTGAGTCTGGTGTAGTACGTGTTGGTGACGAAATCGAAATTGTTGGTATTCGTGATACTCAAAAGACGACGTGTACTGGTATCGAGATGTTCCGTAAGTTACTAGACGAAGGTCGTGCTGGTGAGAACTGTGGTGTACTATTACGTGGTACTAAGCGTGAAGACGTACAACGTGGTCAAGTACTTGCTAAGCCAGGTTCAATCACTCCACACACCAAGTTTGACGCAGAAGTATACGTACTATCAAAAGAAGAAGGTGGTCGTCACACGCCATTCCTAAATGGTTACCGTCCACAGTTCTACTTCCGTACTACTGACGTAACGGGTGCTATCTCATTACAAGACGGTACTGAAATGGTAATGCCAGGCGATAACGTTGAGATGAGCGTAGAGCTAATCCACCCAATCGCTATGGACAAAGGTTTACGTTTCGCAATTCGCGAAGGTGGCCGTACTGTAGGTGCGGGTGTTGTTGCTAGCGTTAAAGACTAATATCTTTAATCCTTAATACAGCGTAAAGCTAAAAAACCGTCTCATTTGAGACGGTTTTTTTGTAGCTAGTACTTAAATAATAGCTTCTCCAATAACTAAAAAAGGGTGCGATTAAATTTAATCGCACCCTTTTTTTATAGTTTATCTTAGTCTAATACAACCTAATCTGCATATTCTCTTTGACGCAGTGTTTCATACATACATAATGCACCGGCAATCGCTACATTTAGGCTTTCTTGACCGTTAGGTTGAGGTAGTGCAACTGGGGTTGCAAGCTTCATGATATCTTCACAAACGCCTTGACCTTCATGACCCATCACCCAAGCCACAGGACGGTTTAGATTTTGCTTATAGATGATGTTATCGGTATGTGAGCTGGTCGCAAAAACAGGAACACGCAGATAAGCCAATACTTCATCGGCCTCAACACCTTCATAAATGGTTAAACCAAACTGAGCACCCATACCGGCACGCATAGTCTTTGGTGACCAAGCTTGAGCACTGCCTTTGGTGCAAATAATGGTCTTGATACCGACCGCTGCGGCTGTACGCAATAAGGTGCCTACATTACCATTGTCCTGTACATCATTTAGGATTAGACAGTCGGTAGTAATAGGAGAGCGTAATGCTTGTAGGTCATGTTGGGGGACATTCACAATGGCCATAATCTCAACACCATTGCCAAGTGTGGTAATGCCTTCATAAACGCTATCACTAACCACGGTGAGTTTATTCTCAAGGTTATAGCTACTTAAAGAGCTTAATAATTCCTGAACTTCGGGATGCGATAAACCAGTATAAGAGATGATAATTTGCTCTGGAAGAAAGTCTGCCTGCAGCGCAGCTTCAATAAGATGAACGCCTTCAAGGACAGTTTGCCCCGATTTTTTGCGTTGTCTTGATTGGTTTAGCAGAGCTTTAGCAAGTTTAGCGGTTGGGTTTTTGTCTGAGGTGATAACAGGGTTGTTCGAAAACTTATTGGTGATGATATCGGTCATTATTTGCTCGTTTGATTTAACTATTAGATTGTTTATATGGGACTTGTTTCAGGTTATATAGAAAAGAGGTATAGGACAGTAGAGTAACATACCTTATTCACTATACCGCTATTAAGACGAAATAAAAAAGCCAAACTACACCAGTTTGGCTTTTTGGATAGGTAAATACAAAACACATTACGGCTAATTTAATTAACTGTTTTGATGCAGTTTTTGTACATGTTCAACTTCGTTTTTTGCACCAAGTACAACCGCCACACGTTGATGAATATCGGTTGGCTCATAATCCATAATACGATTGACTGCGTCTGTCGAAGCACCGCCTGCACGTTCAATAAGGAGGCTCATAGGGTTGGCTTCATACATCAAGCGCAGTTTACCGGCTTTATTTGGATCTTTGGTGTCTTTTGGATAAATAAAGATACCACCACGGCATAAGATACGGTGCACATCGCCGACCATAGCAGCGACCCAGCGGGTATTAAAATCTTTACCACGTGGGCCAGTCGTACCAGCTAATAGTTCATTGATATATTGCTGCATAGGTGGCAACCAATGACGCGCGTTAGAAGCATTAATGGCATATTCTTTGGTATCCGCATCGATTATGATGTTCTTTTTTACCAACACAAATTCGCCGGTGGTTGGGTCAAGGCTGAACATCACGACGCCATCATTGTCTGTGTCTAATGAATCTGCAAAAGTGAATGCCAGCATGGCTGATGAGCCATACAGTAAATAACCGGCTGCTAGCTGCTTCGTACCTTTTTGCAAAAAGTCTACATTTTGAACGGCTTGACCTTTATTGGTAACGGGCAATATTGAAAATATGGTACCAGTAGGCATATTGATATCGATATTTGATGACCCATCAAGTGGATCAAACAAAACAAGCAATTCACCTTCTTTATTAGCAGGGGTTGCGTCATCTAGTTCTTCACTGGCCACACCGGCACAATGCTGGTTTGCCGTTAAAGCATCTAACAGCAAGTCGTTTGCGATAACGTCTAGCTTTTTCTGCTGCTCACCCTGTACGTTTTCAGCACCGGCTTCACCATGGATGTCAGCTAGCGCGCCTTTACGCAGTAAGTCAGTAATTTCTTTACCGACTGCGGTTATGGTATTAATCACATCAATGACAGCGGCTTGATTGGCATTATTTTTATTTTGGAAGTATTCACTAAGTGTGGTCATTGGGATGTCCTTTAATGGGTAACGGCTTTGAGGTTTATCAACTTGTCTTACACTTATAAAAAATAGGCTGTAATGATTGAACGTATTATCACTTAATCTAAAGTAGGTGGCATAGTTATCTTATCTACGGCTGTTTTATTGATGCTACAGATACTGTCTTGAGCTTATGTCATTATGCATTCATGATAATAAATGCCAATGATAAATAACAGTTAGCCTGACTGCAGGAAATGCACGCGTAATGTAAATTTAACAACGCTTACTTTTTGAATGAAGTTAAATCGGCTACACTATACACATTCGTCAATCTGTCTGATACTGTGCAATATTAATGATGCGATAAGCGATTTATTAAGCTGCGCAAAGTGTAGCAAAAACGGCGCAATATTTCTTGTGCTCTTTTATTATAATAGCTGACAAAACGACCCTAAACGTGAGTGACAGCAGAGCTGTTATTTAATAACTCATAGTTCATGAGATTCCATCCACGATTACCTGATGATAAAGGACGCCTCAAACTGCCATGACTGACTTAAACCAGAGCAATAATAAAGACGACAAAGCTGCTGAATATGAAGGCTTTGATTCCACAACATCTCGACTCAATGCGTCATTGAGTAAGCCACAGTTAAATGATGATGGTCATATTCGTCATTTTTTAGGTATTGAGGGGCTAAGTCGTAATCAGTTAAAAGCTATTATTGCAAAAGCGGAAAGTTTTTTTGATGACAATGGGCAATTAATTAATCGTCCTGAACTTGAAGGTTGTACGGTGATGAATCTGTTTTTTGAGCCGTCAACACGAACACGTACTACGTTTGAGGTTGCCGAAAAACGTTTGGGTGCCAATGTATTAAATATTGATATTGCCCGTTCAAGCACACAAAAGGGTGAAAGCCTACGTGATACATTATGGAATCTACAAGCGATGACGGCTGATATCTTTGTGGTACGTCATTCGGCCTCGGGTGCAGCGCACTTTATGGCAACGGAAGTGACCCCTGAGATTGCAATTATTAATGGCGGTGATGGTTGGCATGCGCATCCGACTCAAGGCATGCTTGATATGCTGACCATTTATCGTGAAGCCCCGCGTCCTTTTGAAGAGCTAACCGTGGCCATTATTGGTGATATTAAACACTCTCGCGTAGCCCGCTCAGATATTAGCGCGCTTAAAACACTTGGTGTTAAAGAGATTCGTGTGATTGCACCACGGACGTTATTGCCGAAGGGTATCGAGCGTTACGGTGTTAAAGTCTATGAAGACATCGACGAAGGCGTTGTCGATTGTGATGTATTAATGGGACTGCGTATTCAAAATGAGCGTATTGGCTCACCACTCATGGCAGCTTCAAGTGAGTATTTCAAAAACTACGGCATTACGCCTGAACGTGTTGCCAAAGCTAAGCCGGATGCGCTAGTGATGCACCCAGGACCAATGAACCGCGGTGTCGAAATTGCATCTAGCGTGGCAGATGGTCCGCAGTCAGTGATTTTAAAACAGGTAAATAACGGTATTGCTATTCGTATGGCAGTGCTGTCTATGGCAATGCAAGGTCAACGAGAATATCAGGCCAAGCAAGCAGTTCGGTCGTAAGTCTTTAGATAAATAGAGCTTAAGAACCTGTATTCACAAGCTATAATTGGATCTTTTTGCCTAAAACAAGCCACTACTTTGTTAAAATTCGGCTCGAATAGAATGACTATTCAACCCAATTTTGCCTTGTATTGTCTGATTTTATTCTAAAAATACCCTAACTGTAGCTTATGAATACAGGTTCTAAGACCGGCGATTTGATATTAACGAGGATACAATTGTTATCTTTTCATTTAACTGATTACTAAAATTACACTGGATTTATCATGCTAAACCTACTGCCAAAAGACTTCACTCAGCCTGATATCGAAACAAAAAAAGACCACTGGCTACTGCCGCCATTGGTAGACCTATGTGCGCGTTTGCGTGAGCCAGGTCAGCAGCAACACGGCAATCTAAAGACAGAGGGACATGCCGCGCGTGCCAATGGCTTCTTGCATGTGGTTATTCCGCCAGATACCAACCCTGTATTAGAAAATGGTTCATTATTAAAAGGTCTACGTGAGCGAGCCAAGCAAGATGGTGGTATTAACTTGCATATCTTGGGTGCATTGACCGCTGGACTAAAGGGCGAGCGTCCTGCTAACGTCGCTGGTCTAAAGCAAGGCGGCTGTATTGCGGTATCAAATGCGGGTCGTCCTTTTACCAATGACTTAGTATTACTGCGCACCCTTGAGTACGCAGCGACCTTTGATTTAAAAGTATTCTTTTACCCAGATGAGCCAAGTCTGTCCGCAGGTGGTGTGGCTCATGAAGGTTATATTGCCTCATTCCATGGCTTACAAGGTATTCCTTGGCTGGCAGAAACGGTAGCGCTATCGACCCAATTGTTGATGGTAGAAGAAACTGGTATTGCTGCACACTTTAGCCAAATCTCTTGTAAATCATCGGTTAACCTAATCAGACTTGCCAAAAGCCAAGGCTTACCGGTAACCTGCGATGTGGCCATGCATCAGCTGCATCTGACAGATGATGATTTAGAGGGTTTTAATGCTCAGGCCTATGTTATCCCGCCACTGCGTAGTAATACCGACCAAAAAGCGCTGCTTAAAGGGCTGCAAGACGGCACTATCGATGCGATTTGTAGTCATCATGAGCCATTAAATGATTCTGCCAAAAAAGCCCCATTTGCAGAGTCCACTCCAGGTATCTCAAACTTCGATACGTTTATGGCATTGGGCTGCAAACTGGTACGTGATGGTGTGTTAACACCAGAGCAATTAGTGGATAAGATTTGTCTGGCGCCAGCACATATTGCGGGTATCAAAGCACAATATAAAGATATTGGTGGTGCAGTGTTGGTTGATCCTAACCAAGAATGGCAAGTAACAGCAGAGTCTATGATTTCAAAAGGTAAGAACACGCCGTTTATGAATCAGACCTTGCAAGGCAAAGTAGTGGAGACATATTTTGATTGAATCGCCACAGATTAGTGGTTCGATTAAAGCGGTTACGGCGTACGAAGTCATTAAAGGGGTAGGGGCGGTGATTACCGCTCTTGCTCTATGGGCTTGGCATAATGACGTGTCGTTATTTATAGACTCTGCCAACAAAGCTTGGATTAATCACTTTGGTACCTTGTTTAGCGTACAGGTCGATAGCCTAACGCGTGTGGCGCATCGCGGTGCAGAGAACTGGCAGCTATTTATGCTCATTATTATTGGGTATGCCAGTCTACGCTTTTTCGAGGCTTATGGCTTATGGAATGATAAGACGTGGGCTTACTGGTTTAGTGTATTGGGCTATGGTTTGTTTATTCCGTTAGAGGTTTATTATCTAATCGTGCGTCCCTTTGATTGGTTTAAGCTAGGCATTCTATTATTAAATCTCTTGGTCGTTGTCGTGGTGTATCGTCAAATGAAGCAAAAGCGGCTAATCTAATAGCTTTTTATAACGGCCTATCCTCTATAAAAATGGCCTATAACTGTATATCACTCACTCTATCTGTAGCTTAACAAGCTTTGCAATATTTTTCGCGACCTTTAATGCTAAATACGAGTACGCGACGGAGTTTGGGTGGAAGCCATCTTCAGCGAATAACTCCTCTGCGCTAAGCCCTGTATTCTTAAACTCAATAGGCAATGCTAAGACGTTATCATACTCATCACACACCTCAAGCAAATGCGCATTCATTAAATCAGCCTTACTACCCAAAAATTTATTTAAGGGACTGGGTATGGCTGGCATATTTTGCATCGGTGGCAAACATGGGAAAATAATATGTTTGGCGCCAAATTTGCGTTTACCCAGTTCAATAATATCTCTAAGCTGGGTTTGCCACTTTTTAGGCGCGACATTAGTGGTTGTATCATTTACCCCGACCATGACTACCATAACATCAATATGATGTTTTGGCATCGGCAGAACATATAAGCGGCGTAGCGCGTCAAAACTGGTATGCCCTGAGGTGGCATGTAGCGACCAATCAATCTCACTAAATTTCTGCTGAATATCTCTATTGTCGCGCAGCTGATTGAGCAGATGCCCCATTAATGCTTCTTGCTGTACACCCACGCCGACACCAGCCGCTGAAGAATCCCCGACGAGCATTAGATTTAAGACATCTCCTTCAGATTGTGAACAATCCTCAGTTTCAGATAATCTTAAGCGGCCATGACGTTCACCTTCTGCTTCTGGAAGTCGTAGCGCAGTACGTTTTAGTTTATGGCCTTGATACAGATAAATAGGGGCGAGAGCAATGTCTTTTGGCTGTAGTGGAATCATGGATTTGCCTGCGATGGATAAAGAGCTTGGATATAAAAATTAAGTCTCATAAAGCTTAAAACAGTGTGCCACAACCATTAATTCAATTCTACTCTCAGTCAGTGAGCAACAGAGTAGATTACTGCTTACGTTACTACCTTGAGTTTTTGGCTTTAGGGCCGGATATAAGCCTTATAAAGATATAGATCATAAAAAGCCTCTGCTATCCAAGATAACAGAGGCTTTTTTATCGATTAGCCGTATATAAGCTAAAAAGATGATTTAAATTACCAGCCTGTACGTTGACGAATAGTCGTTAAGCTATCATCTACTAGCAGCTTGCCGTCGACGAAGACGTCACGTAGTAGATTGTTTGACGTATCGGTTAACGCATCTTCTTTAATGGTGGTCAGTTTACCTTTTTCATTCTCGATAAGTGCCAAGCGGCCTTTTTTAGAGCGTTTAGAGCGGCTAGTGATAGGGTCTTTGAAAATCTCTTTCCATTCGCCATTCATCTTAATCGCACTGGCCTTCATTGCCCAACTCATAGTATCGCGATTGACTTGCTGTAGTAAGCCGCCGCCCATACCAAAGGTGACGTTATCGGCGCTAAAACCAGCTTGCATAATGGTGTTGAGTATCTTGCCTAAGCTTTGCGGACTGATACCATCGCCTTGAATTAAGCGCACATAATCAGGCAATACTTTATAGCCTTTGCTATTAACAGTATAGCCAAATTTGACCGCAAGGCGTTCTAATGCTTCACGGACGACTTTTGCAGGGTCACCACTGTCAGGTCGAATCACTAAGGTACCGCCCATAGTTTCTATCTGCTCTTTAAGCTCTTCACCCCAGATATTATCAATGGCGTTCCACAAGTCATAGCTGTCAGAGACGACTGCAACGGTTTGACCTTTACCGCCAAATTGCTCTAGCATATTAGCAAAGGCTTCTTTCTCATGGTCACGGCCCCATGCGGTCATGGTGCTGTGCTCAGCAGCTGGGATTGAGAAGGCAAGCATCTCTTTATCCATACCATACCAGCGGCTTGCAGCGACCAGAGCACTCATGCTATCTGTGCCTGAGAAGTTGACCAAATGCGCCAAGCTTCCTAGAGCAACGGTTTCCATACTAGAAGCACCTCGTGCGCCAAAGTCATGCAGCTTAAAGGGCAAGCCCGCGCTACTGTCTGCTGACTTCTCTAAAGCCGCTTTAATCACATTTTTGCAGTAGTAAGATAGGCTCGCCACCGTAGAGGGGTACCAAATTGCTCGTAGCAATGAGGTCTCTAGATAGCTTGGTAGCCAGTAAAACTCAGGATCAGTATTGATAATCTGACAAACCACATTGGATACCGGTACGATACTGCCTTCAGGAACGGCTTGAATACGAATCGGCAAGTAGCCGCCGTGTTTTTCGACCAAACGCTCCCAGCCGGCACGGTTAAAGGGTAATCCGTGTGCTTTGATGACCGCTTCGGCTTCATCGATATGAGCAAAGGTAATCGGGTCTTTTAGATAGTCTTTGATAAAGGCTTGCAGGCCAAAAAAGACCACATCATAGTCACCCTTACGGGCCTCGACATAGCTTGACATATACTCACTACCTGGCGGATATTGCAACCAGTGTGAGGTTTTATAGCTGTCAGAATTTAAGATTAAGTTGTTAAAGTTACCAGTGTACATCACAGAACTCCTCTGCTTTGGTGGAATGAACCCCTGTTAGGCATCGCATTGATAGCCTAAAGGTAGTTTCATAAGCCTCTCTTGTCTGGTAGGACCAAGCGGGGCTAAAAAGCCCTTGCTGTCTATCAGCTCGGGCGAAAAATTAATAATTATAAGCCGACCATTTTGGTGATAATGGCGTAGTGATCTTCAAACATTCTTTTTGGATCAAGCTCAGCTAGCGGCAGCCAAAATGCTTTGGCCGCATCGTCGCCACCTTTTACCTTGGGCAGGCCATTGGCATCATTCTTTAACTGGAAATAAAAGGCTTGAGTAATGGTACGACCCCGTGCTGAGCGGTATGGATCATCAAAGGTATGCTGTGAATGACGTGAACCACGTAATACAGGCTCTGGTACTTTTAGGCGGGTCTCTTCTCGAAGCTCTCGAATACAGGCATCAAATAAGGTTTCTTTTTGATCGACAAAGCCGCCCGGTAATGCCCAAAGTCCACGACCTGGCATACTACGGCGCTCTACCAATAAGATATGACCTGATTGAACCACCACTGCATCTGCGGTCATAAAGGTTGGCGGATAAGGCGTGTCTTGCCACTGCTTCTTATAGTTATCAACAAACCATGCTTCTTCATGCAGTTGGGTATAGTCATCGGTTTGTTTAAACTGCTCTAACACTTCACGGGTGGAGGCAGGCGTGCGCTCACCTGTTGGGGTAGCACCCATCAGATAACCTTCACGGATTGGCGTCGCAGAAAGGCTCTTATAGTTGGGGACAGAGATAGACTGCCAATTTGGGAATAAAGATAGATAGTATGACGAGCTGTCTTTAGAGTGACCAATAAGCGCGATATCGGCATTTAAATCATGCGTTACTGAGCGCACAGATTGCTGTACGCATTGTAGCCAGCGCGTGTCATTATAAAGCGCGTCATCAAGACCGACACAGTGGATACGGGCAGCATCTTCTTCTGAATAAGCCCCTCGAATCATTTGCGCACGTTCTTCAACGCTAAATGGATTACGTAAACTACGTGGCAGGTTAGCCGAACCAATGAGCATAATCACATTGTCTGCGCGTTTTAACGCCTCATCGACAACGGCTTTATGCCCTAGATGAAACGGCTGAAAACGACCAATAAACACAAGGTATTTATAACGGCGGTCAGCGGAAGGCGCTGGATGCTCATTTTGAGTGTCGGTATCATAATTGGTGTCTGATTCAATAGGGCTACGTTCGGGTAACACACTCATTATATCGGCTCCTGCAATGGTCATCTTCAAAGGTAAAGATGACCTTATTTAATGTATTTTTATCACTAACAGTTTTAAAGTGCTCGAATTAAATAAATGTTGATAGACCTTTATTTAATAATTATTTATGCAGATATATTTGTCACTTCAAAACAAAAGCTGGCGAATAATAACCTCACATACTGACACAGCTAGAGGGTAGATGACAATAAATAATAAGTATGCAAACGTATAAATGCGGTTAATATTATGCTTTTGTGACTCTTTAAGCATAATAAAAGAGCCTATTCTAGCATCTAGAAGAGGCTCTTTTTAGATTTTAGGTTTCTAAGCCAAAGCTTTTTGATTATTCAGCGCTAAGGTTTATAGAGAGCCGATTTTTTCTAAGTCTTCTTGACGTAAGACTTCGGTTACGCTCTCATCAGACTCTATACGGCTGATAAATGGATTAAAGTTGTCGTAGCTTAATAAGTCTAACTCAAAGTTTTTCGACCAGCGCAGGATGACATACAGATATAAATCAGCAGTACTCTTAGTGCCGGTTAGATAATCTTGTTTGCCTAATTGCTCGTTTGCAATACCTAGCATTTTGACAAGTTTTTGCTTAGCTTTAGTCGTCATCTCCTGTTGCGCACTGCTATCACTCACAAAGTTATCTGGACCAAACAGTGGTGCAAAGCCTTTATGCACGTCTGCATTTAAGAAAGCCAACCAATGGATAATCTCTGCTTTTGCCGCTGGCGTGTCGGTATTACCGAAGATATGTGCTTCAGGATAGCGCGCGTCAATATAGGTTTGTACTGCAACGTTTTGGGTAACGACGGTATCGCCTTCTACTACAGCTGGCACACTACCTTGCGGATTGATACGTAGATATTCATCAGACTTAAGAGAGTCACGATCCATAATCTCTAATTCATAATCCGCACCTGCCCACTCAAGCGCTGTGTGAGGAACAAATGAGCAAGCACCTGGTAAAATATATAACTTCATAATCAACTCCGCTATTTTAATTTAAGTGAATATAGGTTTGTTTTATTCTTATAGTGAAGGTTGCTTTTTTAAAGGCATATTGGCTATTAACCATAACGTTTCATACCAGCATGTCGGTACAAAATAAGGATAGCGCCATAAAAAAAGCAAGACAGTTTAGTCTAGTAACTGCCTTGCTTAAATTCAATACGATTGTGTGATATTAGGTATGCTCTACGTAGCATTAAAGTTTTAGTTAACGCGCGCGCCTTTAAGCCAAGGTTTGGTATTTCTTCTATTAGCACGCAGTTGACGCACCGCATGCGCCATTAAAAACATAATACCTACCCAAATCAGACCGTAGCTATAGAGCATGCCCATCTCAAAGCTATCGCCTAGTAGCGTGATGGCTAAGAAGAATAATAATATCGGCTCAAGATAGCTCATCATGCCAAAGACGTTTACGGGTAGCATTTGACTGGCATCTAGATTGGTCTTTAGAGCCAATATACTTAAGACACCAAGGCTTGCGACCAATAGCATCATAACGCCAGAACCTGCAATTAAGGTTAAATTACTTGGCGCCACAAAAATAAGGTAGCCGATGGCAATAGGCAAAAACAAGGTCAAATCAACGAGCATCCCAGTCATTGCAGTAATACCCTGTAATCGGCGCATAATATAATAAATAGGATAAGTGCCGCACACCCATAGCGTTGCCCATGAGATACTTTGGGTGCGCATCATCTCCATCGCGATACCGACCATGGCAAAGCCGACCGCTGCCCACTGCAATTTACTTAAGCGCTCTTTAAAAAACACGAAGCCGAACAGCACCATCATCAGCGGGAATAGGAAATAGCCCATCGCCACTTGCACCCCTTGGCCATTCACAGGCGCCCACATAAACAGCCATAATTGGCTAAAAAATATCGGGGTAGGTAGCAGCAGCCAAGCTAACTGCTTAGGCGTATTTAACTGCTTTAGAACATTTAGATGATAACTAAGGCGACCTCTGATAAGCACAAAACTAACCAGTGCAATCCACATGGTCAACATACGCCAGATAAACACCTGCGTACCGGTTAGCGGCTGCAATAAATTACTATAAAAATATAAGATGGCGAATAATACGTTAGACGCAATAGCAAACATAACACCTACAATCATTGTGCGTTGCTTTGCATCAATAGATGCCCAAAAAGAGGCCAAGGGCAGCTGTTGTGTACGCGTTGCAAATACATTTCTAGACATAACAATGCACCATAAAAATAGGCATACCAAAAGCTAAATGCAAAAGTGGGGTAAAGCCTGCGCTAGAGCGATATAGGCTGAAGCGGTGCAGGACTGATTCTCGCCATAAAAGGCGACACTTTTGTTTTGGTATGTGAGTGACTGTTTAAAGATTACGTCGTCGAGAAGACGTTTTAGAGTTTTACATAAAGCTAAGCCAGGCTAATCAGGATGATTATAAAAGCTTAGCAGGATGTTGCTGAGTCGTTCTATCTATAAGAATATTGTCTGTATTGCTTATGGAGTAAATCTTATAGAGTAAATATATATAGGCTAAATACTCATAAATCAAATGCATAGCAATTAAGCTTAGACTTCTTCTTCGAGTCTTGTTACCAGTAACTGATTAATTTTTAAATTCTCAGTATCTAGGATTTCAAATTTAAAACCGGCATGTTCGATAACATCGGTTTTTTTAGGAATTTTGCGTAGCATATACATCATGAACCCACTTATGGTTTCATAATTTTCAGAGTTTGGCAAGTTTATAATCTCCAAAGTGCGAATAACGTCTTCAATTGGGGTCATACCATCGACAAGCCATGAGTTTTCGGTACGTTGTACAATGGGCTGCTCATCAATGGTGACAAGTTCTCCCATCACGATACTCATCACATCTTTTAGGGTGATTACACCGACCACTAAAGCATATTCATTGACGATAACTGCAAAGTCTGAACCGGTAGTTTTAAAGGTCTCTAATACATCAAATAGGGTCAGCGTATCTGGAATAAACAGCACAGTGCGTAAGATACTAGAGTCGGTTAAGCGCACTTCTTCTTTTTGCAAAACCATCGCCAAAAAGGCACGTGATTCGACATACCCGATGGTTTGCTCTAAATCATCCTCAAGACAGACCAAAAACTTATGATGCGGCTCCCGAATCATGGTTTCAACGATGGTGTCGTGACTTTCATTAGAGTCAAAGTACAAGATATATTCTCGCGTGGTCATTACCGAGGTGACCGTGCGCTCTTGCATCTCAAAGATATTGGCAATCAAATGATGTTCTTGCTGCTTTAATACACCGGCTTCAGCACCCGCATCCATCACCGCATAGATATCCTCTGAGGTCATATCATCGCTACGTACGGTTGAGATACCCAGCAGTTTAAATAGCAAGTCAGCAGCACCATCGAACACCCAAATTAGTGGCTTAAATATGAAGATAAGCATCATCATTGGGCGAACCATACGAATGGCAATGGGCTCGGCATAGGTCATGGCAAAACGTTTGGGCATCAAGTCGGCGAATAATACAAAGACGCTGGTGACGATAATAAACGATAGGACAGACGACAAAGCCTCGTTACCGATAATCGCATACAGATAGGGGCTAATAGCAGACTCACCAATGACACCGGCCAAAATAGCCACTGCATTTAAGGCGACCTGTACCACAGTGATAAAGCTGCCCGGATTTTGCTGCATATTGAGGACATCAAGTGCACGCACTTCGCCTTCTTTGGCCAAAATTTGTAATTTAATTTTACGGGCAGAGGCAAGCGCAAGCTCGGAGCTTGAGACGACAGCACTTAACGCTATTAATAAAAAAATAGAAATGACCGCACTAAATAAGCTCATGATAATAAACTCTGAATCTAAGCAAGATTGCTGCACAAAAGCGAGCGCAGGAAGCGTTATCGCCTTTTGTATGGGGGATTGGGCAGGGAAAAGACATTATATTTTAAAGACTAAGTATTATATTACATATTGTGATATTAAGCTTAAAGATAAGTAGCAGAGTGGCGTGATTGCGTATCTTTTCTCATTATTTGGCTTGATTAATTTATTATCAACACCATAATGGGGGTATCAAGGTTTAAAACTCAGACTCTGCTTTATTCGGCTGACATGTTATTATTTTGACAATAAATATTGACGGATACATACCGGTTTTAAGCCCATTAAATTCTCATAATAAAAGAGGTCATGATATGACTGATACCGCTCAAACTTCTGCCCTTGATATCGATCAAACGGATATCAAAAGCAATATTACTATTACAGAATCTGCGCAAGGTTATCTAGCTGAATTATTGGCAAAACAAGAAACGCCAGGTATTGGTGTGCGTATTTTTGTTGAACATCCAGGTACACCGCGTGCTGAATGCTGTATGGCTTATAACCAGCCAGGTGAAGAAGATGAAGCTGATTTACAGATGCCGTTTGAAGACTTCACAGCTTATATTGAGGCCTCATCGGTGCCTTATTTAGAAGATGCGGTTATCGACTATAATAAAGATCGTTTTGGTGGTCAGTTAACTTTCCGCGCACCGAACTCAAAAGTGCCTAAAGTTGGCGCGGATGCCAGCGTTGAAGAGCGTATCAACTACGTTTTACAGTCAGAGATTAATCCAAGTCTTGCTGCCCATGGCGGTGACGTACAGTTGCTTGAGCTAATTGAAGAAGAAGGCGTTGGCCTAACGGCAGTACTAAAATTCGGTGGTGGTTGTCAGGGCTGTTCGGCAGTTGATATGACTTTACGTCAAGGCGTAGAAGTTCAGCTAAAACAGCAAATTCCTGAACTGACTCAGGTTGTGGATGATACTGACCATACGCGTACTGAAAATGCTTATTACAAATAGGTTATAAATACGTTAGGTACCAAAAATAAAGTTAGATTGTAAAAATAGACTTTATAGAACAGCTGAACTATCATTAGATGGTTCAGCTTTTTTTATGACTTACGTTAAATCATAAATGCGCTGTTGCTCAAGAGCACGATAACGTGCCTAAATATTAACCCCATATTACGGTTCACTCTCATTTATCAATAAGCTAAGGATACACTATGAGTCATAATGACCCTTTAGATAGCCCAGAAAATAACAATAATAATCACCGTCTAGAAACTCTATCAATCCATGCCGGCTATACAGTAGAGCCAACGACCAAAGCGGTTGCTGTGCCAATTTATCACACCAGCTCGTATGCCTTTGATGATACCCAGCATGGTGCAGATTTATTTGACTTAAAAGTTGAAGGCAATATCTACACCCGAATTATGAACCCAACCAATGCCGTACTTGAAGAGCGCGTTGCAGCTTTAGAAGGTGGTATTGGGGCATTAGCGGTGGCATCAGGTATGGCAGCTATCACCTATGCGGTACAGACCATTTGTGAAGCGGGCGATAACATCGTTGCCGTATCGACCCTTTATGGCGGTACCTATAATTTCTTTGCACACACGTTACCGCGTCAAGGTATCGAAGTACGTTTCTTCGATTATCAAAATCCAGAAGCCATCCGAGATTTGGTCGATGATAAGACTAAGATGGTGTTTGCGGAGAGTATCGGTAATCCACTGGGTAATATAATTGATATCCAAACCGTTGCCGATATTGCACACGAATATGGGGTGCCGGTTGTGATTGATAACACGGTAGCGACACCAGCATTATGCCGCCCGTTTGAGCATGGTGCCGATATCGTGGTTCATTCGTTGACCAAGTATATGAGCGGTACGGGTACGTCAATCGGTGGTGCGATTGTTGATAGTGGCAAGTTTAACTGGGGCGATTATCCTGAGCGTTTCCCATTACTAAACGAGCCCGATATCAGCTATCATGGCGTAAATTTTGTAAAAGATGTGGGCGCTGCTGCTTATATCGCGCGAGCTCGTGTGGCTCCGCTACGTAATACGGGTGCGGCGTTAAGCCCGCTTAATGCATTTAGTATTTTACAAGGTATTCAGACATTAGGCCTGCGTATGGAGCGTCATGTTGAGAATGCGCAAGCCGTCGCTGAGTATTTGAAGAGCCATGATAAAGTAGCTTGGGTAAAATATGCGGGCTTGTCTGATCATCCGGACCACGCACTTGCACAAAAATATATGAAAGGGACTCCGTCGTCTATTCTGACTTTTGGTGTTAAAGGCGGGCGTGAAGCAGGCGCACGATTTATCGATGCGCTAAACCTAATCACGCGTCTGGTAAATATTGGTGATGCAAAATCACTGGCCAGCCATCCTGCGACCACCACGCATCGTCAGTTAAATGAAGAAGAGCTGGCTAAGGCTGGCGTAAGCGATGATATGGTTCGTTTATCAATCGGTATCGAGCATATTGACGATATCAAAGCCGACTTAAAGCAGGCGTTAGCAAAAGCGTAAATTTTTAAGCTAATAACTACTCTTTTTTTTATAGTCTGTCTCGTCCTAAAATAGGTTGATGATTTAAAACAAGCCAGATACCCCGTGTATCTGGTTTTTTCTATGCAGAACACCCATAACTTTGATGAAACTCGAAAGGCGTTCTCATATTCAAACTCAAATGCGGTCTCATATGATTATAAATATAAACCGACTCATCAACGAGCACTCTTAGCTCATCTAACGTATTACACTGATGAATTAAAAACTCATCCTTTAAAATGCCATTAACGCGTTCAGCTAAAGCATTTTGATAACAGTCATAGCCATCTGTCATAGACGGTCTAATGTTGTTC
>NZ_JBXYJF010000043.1:0-20666 GCF_057396245.1 Psychrobacter sp. CX16 | reverse complement strand
CTTTAGCTGAACGCGTTAATGGCATTTTAAAGGATGAGTTTTTAATTCATCAGTGTAATACGTTAGATGAGCTAAGAGTGCTCGTTGATGAGTCGGTTTATATTTATAATCATATGAGACCGCATTTGAGTTTGAATATGAGAACGCCTTTCGAGTTTCATCAAAGTTATGGTTGTTCTGCATAGAAAAAACCAGATACACGGGGTATCTGGCTTGTTTTAAATCATCAACCTATTTTAGGACGAGACATAAGATTTTAATGCCATAATATTATTAATATTACAATGTGAATTTGTTAAATTATTATAATAAACCTGTTATATAGAATTGCTAAAACTTTAACGGCTTGTTAAGGTGATTCCTTTTTTAATAGGGTAGACAAATGAGTGATTTGAAAATTGGGCGTTTAGGACCCTTTCCAAGGGTTAATAAGCCCGTATTTATAGCCTCAGTTGTTTTGATTGTCGGATTTATTATATTCGGTGCATTATTTCAAGAGTTAGCAAATACAGTATTCACTGAAGCACAAAATTTCATTACTTTAAGATTTGGCTGGTTATTCATTATTCTAATGAATGCCGCCGTTTTTGTTTGTCTGTATTTGATATTGAGCAGATACGGAGATATCCGTTTAGGTCACCAAACAGAAGCACCGCAGTATAGCTTACCGTCTTGGATTGGTATGTTGTTTTCAGCCGGTATTGGTATTGGTATCATGTATTGGGGTACTGCAGAGCCAGTATACCACTTTATGGCACCGCCATTAGGCGATGCTGAGACTGTTGAAGCAGCTAAGCAAGCGATGAACATCTCGTTCCTACATTACGGGATTCATGCTTGGGCCATCTATGCATTTGTAGCGCTATCACTGGCATACTTCCACTTCCGCCGCGGCCTACCTTTAGCCATTCGTTCAGCGTTATATCCTATTTTAGGTAAACGCATTTACGGCGGTTGGGGGCATACGGTCGATACATTGGCTGTGTTCGGCACCATGTTCGGTGTGGTCACCACGTTAGGTCTGGGTGTACTCCAGATTAACTCAGGTTTAGAAGGTTTATTTGGCCTACCAAATAACATTACGGTTCAGATTATTCTAATCGGCTTTATTACTTTATTAGCCTGTGGTTCATTGATGATGGGTCTAGATAAAGGGATTAAGCGACTTAGTGATTTGAATATTTTCCTAACCTTTCTGTTACTGGCCTTCGCATTTATATTGGGTCCAACTCAGTATATTATGGACAGCTTTGTGGAGAACATCGGTAACTATGTTCAAAACATCGTTGAACTTGCTTTCTGGAACGAAGCTTATAGTAAGACCGATTGGCAGTCTGCATGGACGATTTTCTACTGGGCATGGTGGGTAAGCTGGTCACCATTTGTGGGTGTATTTATTGCACGTATTAGCCGTGGTCGTACCATTCGCGAGTTCCTATTAGGCGTATTATTCGTACCAATGGCTATTTTGTTCTTCTGGTTCACAACCTTTGGTGGCGTTGCCGTTAATATGGAATTAATGGGTAATCCAGGCTTTATCGAAGTGGTGCAAAATGATTATGGTAATGCCATCTTCAAATTAATGGAGTTCTATCCATTTGCTAGTGCGACTACCTTACTTATCGTCATTATGATTGTACTGTGGTTTGTGACTTCATCAGATTCTGCAAGCTTCGTGATTGATATGTTGACATCAGGTGGTGATGCCAACCCACCTAAGATCCAGCGTCTATTTTGGGCAATTGTACAAGGTCTGGTTGCTGCTATCTTACTAGCGGCTGGTGGCTTAGGGGCATTGCAAGCAGCAGCGATTGTTGCCGGCTTCCCATTTGCTATTGTGATTCTAGTGATGATTTATTCATTATTTAGGGGACTCAGCCGCGATAGACTTATCCTCTACCGTGCGCAGCAGTGGTTTATTACAGAAGAATCAGCGGATCATAATACAGCAGACGAATTTGTTGATGAAGACTTGCTAAAAGGCCCACCGAAAGTTGTGTCTGGTGACTAATTAAGCATATAAAATCACTGTTATTAAGAAAGCCAACTCTGAGAGAGTTGGCTTTTTTGTATTTAGGGTGAGTGCTTATATTATATAATTGAAGAGAGCCTTTAAATCAAAAGCTTAGTGACATTCATCAAGCGTATAGCTAACAGATTCAGTAGTACTACACGCGGAGCAGGCATTACCGGCAGTTCGATAACTGATGCTGCCATCTTTAGCACGTTCTTTGACGCAAACAGGGTCGAATTGCATGGTGCAAATCTTCATTTCATCAGGATTAAAATAGCCACATTGTGTTGAGGAAGTGTCCGTTTGTTTTTGCTGGCCGTTATTAGTAGTTTTGTCTACTTGAGTGTTGTCTGTACGATTTGACTCAGTGGCCGAGGTGCCTGATAGCGAGTAACAGCTAGACAGCAGCAGACTGGTGACAACCAAAGCATTCAGTGATTTTTGTGATAGTAGCTTTGTGGAATCAAGTGCAGTCATGTCGTTATCCTAAACGATAAAAGGGCTTATACTGCATGTCAGTATAAGCCCTTTTGATAACAGACCAAAGCCGGCTTAAAAACATTAGGGTTTTATATTATTTACCGTCTTTGTTAATTTGTACGTATTTATCAAAGTTTTCAGCATAATCGTCTAGGTTGTCACTCAACATTTGACGATATTGCTTAGCATAGAAATCGATAATCTCTTCTTTCTCTTTAGCCAAGTCGCTACCTTTAACAAAGCCAATTGACGCTACAGACGAGCTATAACGTGCTGCAGCATACAGTAGGGATGCACCAACTTGACCAGAATGAGCCTCTGGACCTAGTTGGCTATTTGCAAGTTCAATAATGGCATCAGCGCGTTTGTAAAATGCTTCGATGTCTTTAGATAGCTCAGGGCTTTCGTTGGTTGCATTATTATCTGCCATAGTGTTTCACTCTTTAAATCGGTTAGCTTATTAATTTTTAGAATACTGGAATTTATCTACTGCTAATGATGGTTATCTTTCGTAAATTATAATAGAAGTTAGATATTGGCATCAGCACGCAGTAGTTCTGCTTTGTCTGTTTTTTCCCATGTAAAGGCGGTTTCAGAACCAGGACGACCGAAATGACCGTAGGTGGCTGTCTGCTGATACATAGGCTGTAATAGGTTTAGCATATGGGTAATACCATAAGGACGTAAGTCAAAGTGACTACGAATCAGCTCAATAATCACTTCACGGCTCACTTTGGCTGTACCAAATGTATTCACCGCAATAGAGGTCGGCTCCGCCACACCAATGGCATAACTGATTTGAACTTCACAACGCTCAGCAAGGCCAGCAGCTACAATGTTTTTGGCCACATAACGACCGGCATAAGCGGCACTACGGTCTACTTTCGAGGGGTCTTTACCACTGAATGCACCGCCGCCGTGACGTGCCATACCGCCGTAAGTATCTACAATGATTTTACGACCGGTTAGGCCTGCATCACCAACAGGACCACCAATCACAAATTTACCGGTTGGATTGATATGATAACGGGTATCTTTGTGAAGTAGGTTGGCTGGAATAACTTGTTTAATGATGCTTTCCATCACCGCTTCTTGTAAGTCAGCTTGCGAGATGTCAGGGTCATGCTGAGTAGATAAAACAACCGCGTCAATCGCAGAAGGGATGCCGTTCGCATATTGTAAAGTCACTTGAGCTTTGGCATCAGGGCGTAACCATTTAAGCTCACCTGAACGGCGTAGCTCTGATTGACGCTCCATCAAACGATGTGCAAACTCAATAGGAGCAGGCATTAATACATCGGTTTCGTTACTGGCATAACCAAACATTAAGCCTTGGTCGCCTGCGCCTTGGTCTTCTGGGTTCATGCGGTCAACGCCCTGAGCGATTTCAGGAGACTGTTTGCCAATCATGTTGATAACGGCACAAGTTTCGCCGTCAAAGCCTAAATCAGAATGGTCATAACCGATGCTGTTTACGGTATCACGTACAATGCGTTCGATGTCAATATTGGCTGTGGTCGAGATTTCGCCTGCTAAAACGACTGCCCCTGTTTTAACTAAGGTTTCACAGGCCACACGGGCGTGCAAATCTTCACGCATAATAGCATCAAGCAACGCATCTGATATTTGATCTGCCATTTTATCAGGATGGCCTTCACTTACAGATTCTGAGGTAAAAAGTTGATAGTCATGCATAATGAGAGAGTCACTTATAGTCAGGAGCTTGTATTCAAAAACTTGCGATTTTAATACCACAGCACTTTAAAAAGGGCCTATGCCATTATAGATAAAATCTGACAAGACAAACATAGAATGTAAAATAGGCTATTTTACCCTTAAGTCGGTGAAAACTCTAGTGATAGGGGTAAGATTAGCCAGACAAAAATAAGATAGTTGCTTTTGGAATAAGGCGCTGTGTGTTTAGAGCTCTGCAAAGGCCTGTTTGTCTTTGAACATACACTCTTCATAGACAGGGCAGGCCCCACATTTTGGCGTACGCGCTTGGCAAGTATAACGTCCATGTAAAATCAAATAATGATGCGCATCAAGAATAAAGTCATCAGGAACACGCTCGATTAGCTTTTGTTCAACGGCAAGCACGGTTTTGCCTGTGGCAAGTCCAGTGCGATTACTGACTCGAAAAATATGGGTGTCTACTGCCATTGTCGGCTGACCAAATGCGGTATTTAGCACCACGTTCGCTGTTTTACGGCCCACACCGGCAAGCGCCTCTAAATCTTTGCGATTATCAGGCACAATACTATTGTGCTTTTCGATTAAGTCTTTACACGCTTTAATAACGTTTTTGGCTTTTGAGTTAAACAGGCCAATGGTTTTGATATATTCTTTTAAGCCATCTTCACCCAATGCATAAATAGCCTCAGGCGTATTGGCAACAGCAAACAGCTTACGAGTGGCAATATTGACGCTGACATCGGTGGCTTGGGCGGACAATATTACTGCGATAAGCAGCTCAAAATTACTGTCATATTCAAGCTCAGTCACTGGCTCATCAATAGCGGCAGCAAGCTTCTCAAAAAACGGACGCACATTGCGATTGGGCAAGCGGCGAGAGGGCGGTGTTTGTGCCGTTTTATGTTTAACTGTTTTACTCATATCGGATAATGCCTTGCAGTGCAGTTATAAATATAAAATAAGTGGGATTAAACCGCTAATTGAGCCAATTGCAGTTTTAGCGCATCAAGCTCTGCCTGTTTTTTATCATTAGCACGAACACTAAGCTGTTTTTCGAGCTTCTTAATTTTGGTACGTAATTTGGCAGCAGCAATGGTGTTTTTGGCCTTGGCTTCGTCAATATCTAGACTTTGATGCGCCGCATTACCAAGCTTTGTTTCAACCATACTGGTCACCGGCTTAGCATGTGAGCGGTCCGCCATCTGAGCAGCAACGCGGTTTAAATGAGTGTGATAACGCTGACGTAAATGGGCTTGCTCTTGCTCGCGATGCTCGGGTGTTTCACATTGTGGCGCACGGGGTACTTCTACTAAGTCAATACAGTCGACGGGGCAGGGCGCCAAACACAGCTCACAGCCGGTGCATAGATCGGTGAAGATAGTATGCATATGCTTGCCGGTACCGACAATAGCATCGACAGGGCAAGCAGGAATACATTTAGTGCAGCCGATGCAATCGTCTTCACGGATAATAGCGCGAACTTCGGTAGGTCGACCTGTATTGGTATCAACCGCCCACTGTGATTCGCGAGCCTCAAGATGTGGACGACCCAAAATCTCAGCGATACGGTCACTAACTGGCTGACCACCGGGCACACATTTATTGTGCGGCTCATTGTCGACCACAATAGCAGTGGCATAAGGCAGACAGCCATCGGCATGGTCACACAGGCCGCACTGAGTTTGCGGTAGTGTGGTATCAATATCTGCTACCTGTTGACGCTGAGAATCAGTAAGGCTTTCAAGACCTAAGCGATTAAATAAAATAGGTAAGCTGTCTAATCGATTAGTACTCATAATCACCTTATGCTTTTGGGTTGTCGTCAATGTACTTTATAACCAATCTGTTTGGTGATAAATATACTACGGACTGCCTATTAAACTATTGAAAAGGTCTGTAGGGTAATAAGTTTAGCTTATAAATACGCAAAAGCACCCAATAGGGAGCTTTTGTATTTATGGCGCTGTATTTTACCATATCTAGGGTGTTGTAATCTAAGCGGCCAATAATTTAGATAGGCTGCTATTGGCAATACTCATGGCATGTTTGCCAATAGGATGCGTCTTTTGTAATGCGCTTAATTGATGATCAACAGCCAATAACACATCGGCTACCTTGGCATATTTGTTATAGGTCGCATGATTATTACCTTCGACAATATTTTCATCAATGTACAAGGTGTCTGCTAGGTAATGCGACAGCTGATTGATCATATTGGCTGCATCGGTCAGCTCTAAAAAGCGTAAAGCACCGGCCACTTGTTTTAATTGGTTAGGCACATCCTTAATGGTCTCGATATCCTTATCAACCTTATTTATATCATCAAGATAATAACTTAGTGCTTGCTCAACCTGAGAAATCAGCTGACGGCTTTCACTCACTAACACACCATAAGCGGTATCAAGCTGATAAATAGAAATCATCGTATTACTGACCGTTTGTGTCTGAGCGCCTGGTGTGTGAGACTTCGCCAAAGTAATAGCAGCATTTTCGGCAATCATTAAGTTATTAAGCAGCGCATCTAAGTTCTCAGCAGTTGGGGTACGCCATTTTTGAATCATTACCACGCATTGACGTAATGTTGCTGAGGCTTGCTCTAATTTAAGCATATGCATGGTTGAGGCTAGGGCATTTAGCTTATTAGTGATAAGCGAGATATCCTCTTGGCTCAGTATTACGCTGCTGTCATGACTGGCATCATAAACCGCATGACTGACTTGAGTTTTTATGTCATCGATGTCTTGCTGAATAAGAGTATTAACAATACTGGTAATTTCTTGGTCCGGACCGAACATAAACTGGCGTAGCTGAGATAATTGCTCTGCTTCTAACTGGTTATCTTTAAGCTGCTGCCTTAATACCAAAGCAAGCCTATGCTCACGCAGGCAAGCAAAGCTCACTAATTCTGCAAATCGACTGTCATCGGCAGATAAGTAGCTATGAAATTGCTGGTCTAGGAATATAAACAGTCTTTTCGGCTGTGCATCTAGAGGCAATCGCTTAGCGATATCTTTGGTCGCTGCTGCTGCCGCTTGCCAAAATAGGACATTTGATTTATCAGCAGCCACGGCGCAGGCTTGGTGCATGGCTTCTAGCTTTTGCTGTTCTGACTCGTTAAGCGTACCATCAGTGTTTGCTAGTAGCACCTGTAGACCAGCTCGATAAGCGGTAGATAACAAAGCGGCATTAAGCCCGAGACTGGTTAAAGATTTAAAATTCTTCGTAGGATTAGCAAGAGTAATATGCGTGTAATCCTCATTCTGCAGTGCCTTGTCATCAAGTGTCTGATGTCCAAGCAGTTGATGCAATTGATTGATAGCCGGCAATAATAAAGAGGGCTCAAGCGTCTCTTGTAATAGCACAAACTCAATATAACGACTTAAGGTCATGATGCCTTGTGAGAGACCTAAAATCAGTGATTCATCATTATTATCACCGCTGTCATATAGACGCTGCATACCATCTGACAATGCTTTGGCTAAATCGCTACTGCCAGTTAAAGAGATTAGCTTTAATACCGCCGCCAACTGCTTTAGCATCACCACCGAATCAAGTAATAGCGGCGTCTGTTCTTCATCGTCATTAAATTCACTTAGATGACGTTCCGCATTTTTTAGGGTCACCGATATCTCAGGTCTTAGTAAATATAACGACGATAAATCAAAGTTGGTGACACTAATGGCCGGATTTGAGGCGGAGGATGCAACAGCTGACGTCATCATGTTATTACCCAGTTAAAAGCAGAATTAAGCGGCGATTAATTGATGTCAATTAATCACACTAAAATAAGGTGAAACAAAGACCGCTTGCAGCAATCCTTGCTCGTTGTGTTTCACTTTAATACAACAAGCAGCGGCAATCAATCAGAGAATGTCTTTGGATACTCTATATTACGAGGCGACAAATAAGGTGTCTGACAATCTTAAAGACTGCTGATTTGAAGAATAGGCCGAAGATTGAGTTAGTGAACCATATGCCAACGCAGGCTTTTTGTCATCGTCGCTATTAATCTGATGAAAAGCAGTCACCCCTTGAGTTTGTAATAGGTTCGGATGCTTTTTGGCTTGCTTAGCAACCCAACTAACATGATCGCTAAAGTAGCTGTTAGCGCTAAGGATTTGCGCTGCCAATTCGCTAAAGTCAGCGTGGGTGTTTTCCCCTTCAGTTTGAGTATCTTCATCAATGGCTAAGGCAACCTGACCACCGGTCATCGCCAGATAGACTTCGGCTAAAATCTCCGAGTCAAGTAAGGCGCCGTGGAAGGTACGGTCCATTTTACCGACGTTTAAACGGCGAACGAGCGCATCCAAAGTATTCTTTTGACCTGGATACTGCTGCTTGGCCATCGCTAAAGAGTCAGTTACTTTGATTTGGTCGGCAAAATCGGTTAAACCAACTTTATCGAACTCCATCGATAAGAAACTGATATCAAAGGAGGCATTATGAGCGATGACTTCAGCGCCAAGCATAAATTCATATAATGGCTTGGCTACTTTATCAAAGGTCGGTTTATCTGCTAAAAAGGCTTCGGTGATACCGTGAACGCGGATAACCTCGTCATCCATACTGCGCTCAGGATTGATATAAACATGCAGTTTCTCGCCAGTAAATTTACGATCAACCAGCTCAATAATACCGACCTCAACAATACGGTCACCTTTTAGCGCATCAAGACCGGTAGTCTCGGTATCCATAATAAGCTGACGACCGGGCAGACCGCGGTTAATTGGCTCAGGTAATAATGGCTTGAAATGAGGGTTAGCACGGCTGGTATCACCGTCGAACTCAATCTCAGCTTCAGAAGTTGGCTGAGTATTGTCTATGCCATCATTACTATAAGCGAGCGTAGGGTCTTCAAATGTGCTGTCTTGCTGCTGAGTCATATTGTTATCGTTTTCAGTATAGAAATTGGTGGGAGCATCGTCTTCAAGCATCGGCTCATCAAAGCCAAGTGGGTCGTCTAGCAACCAATCGTTTTCAGGTTGTTGGTCCTTGTCGGGAGCTGGGGTAGACATGGGCGAATTACTCAGTTTTTTTTTACGTCAGTTGCTGTGTCGATGCCAGTGTTATCTAAGGCGGCATCTTGTTCTGATGAAGATAAAATACCTTTGTTGGCAAGCTCATCGGCCTTCTCATTACCTTCATGCCCTGCATGGCCTTTTACCCAGTGCCAACTAACATCACGTTGACTTTGTAATTCATCTAAGCGTTGCCATAACTCTTGGTTTTTAACTGGTTTATTGCCCGATGTTTTCCAGCCCTTTTTCTTCCAGCCTTGAATCCAAGAGGTAATGCCATTTTTGACATAGCTTGAGTCGGTCCAAATCTCTAAAGTCTGATCGTGCGGGCTTTTCTCAAGTGCCATAATTGCGCCCATCAGTTCCATCTTATTATTAGTGGTGTGCGTGTCTCCGCCATAATATTCAAGCTGCTGACCATCACTTAAGACCAAAAAAGCACCCCAACCGCCAGGACCAGGGTTGCCTTTACATGCACCATCAGTAAAGGCAATGGTGGTATTGGGTTTTGGATTTAGTACAGACATAAAGACTCACATGTAAACAAATAAGATAAAATGAGCAGATAAACAATAGGGGTAGTATAACAAAAAATAGCCTACCTATTGAGGTTCAAGTCGCTAATATGTCATAAGCTTCCCCCTTATTAGGGCAAGTTTGGTAAAATGGGACTCTTTACATTGACCAGACTGGAATACTATTTTGACGCTCTCATATTTACCAAAACTGACATTGGCCTTTTTTGTTGCTAGCACCGCACTAGGCCTGACCGCTTGTGATAATAGCAAAGACAAACAAGCAAACACTCAAGCGGTAGAACCAATCGATACCAAGAGTCAATTGCAGCAGCACGCTGATATATTTGCAGGCTGTTATACAGTCAGTCATGACGAGCCGGCACAGATTAAAGTCAGTCTGCAGCAGCAAGGGCTAGTGATGCAAATGAAAGAGCCGGCATCGGCCAATAGAGTCTGGGATGATCCGGAGCCATTAAATGTGCTATCACTTGATGAGATACCTAATTATTTCTCAATTGATAAAAAGAACACCGATGCGTTGATTGGCCGTCCTGATAAGATGTTTGTTGTGGCGCATGTCAAACAAGCTTATGCCAATATTGATCCGCTATTAGACAGTCAGTATTTGGGTTATATCGTGCAAGGGGCAAATACTATTTTTAAAGTTGAATGTAATGAGGTGCACAGTGAAGAGCTGCCAGAAGATATGAGTAATATCTCTGTTAAACCAGCGGGTCAAGTACAGGCTCAGTAACCGGTCATAAATAAACAATAGTAATGGTCCATTATGTATAGGAAGGGGTAGAGATGGGATTTCTAAGTTATTTATTGATGGGTACGCTGGCTTACGGGGCAGGCTGGGCGGTACGTCTTTATGTGTTGGAGCAGGGGCCAAAGCCTGAGCAGCCTTATGGTTTAAAACATCCTAAAGTGATTAACTTTCTGGGATTGTTCTTTGTGATTATGCTGGTAATATCTGCTTTATTGGGACGGTTTGCTTTGGGTCATCAAGGTCTGGACATCCCTTTTATTATCGTCAATAGTGTGGTTGCGACCTTTGTATTCTCGTTTGGTCTAAGCCCAGATCATGTGAGACACGATTTACCTGATTAGGTTTTAATATAGGGTTAGTGAACAGAGTTTATAATAAAGAGTATCAAACATAAAAGAGGCGCTATCTATTGATAACGCCTCTTTTTTAAGCTTTGTGATTTGTCTATTACCTAGAGTAATGACCCAAATTCTAAGCCAAGCTATTGACCGTTGTCAGGAGCAACCACTTCATAACCCTCTTCGGTTTTATTAATGGTTGAACCAGCCGGATGCGTCGTGGTCTCAATTTGTGAGATATAAGCATCAGGATTGTTGTCATTATTAAAATCAACCGTATCCGTAACGGTTTGCTCCGTGACTCGTAATGGTTCACCGGTCTCGATAGCAGCCGCTTGTCTGGCTGTCGCAATCGTAGGCGCACTGGCCGCTTTAATCGCATCTTCCGCTTTTTGCTCATTGGTCGATACTTGAAGAATGTTACTCAAGTTACGATACTGAGGCGTTGGAATTGATTTTGGCTCAACTAGGTTTGCACCGCCGCCTAAGGCTTGATACAGCTCAATCTGATTGTTCAGACGTTCTTGCTCAAGTCGTAGAATAGATTGCTGTGTTGAGAATAATGAACGCTGCGCATCCAATACTGCTAGATAATCATCAACCTGCGCTTTATAACGGGCATCAGACACCTCATAAATACCCTGATAGTTCTCTTGCAGGCGGTATTCAGCGGCACGTCTTTCATCTAGAGTCGCACGAGTCGCTAATACGTCGTTAACTTCTCTAAATGCAGATTCGATCGCATTCTCGTAGCTGGCCAAAGCTTGCTCGCGCTCAATTTGTGCCACTTCATAGTCGGCATCACGTCGACCAGCATCAAAGATAGGCAAGCTAACCGATGGGCCAAATGACCATCCTGCCGAACTACTCTTGAACAGGTCTGATAAATCGGTACTAGAATAGCCTAAGTTACCCGTTAAGCTAATGGTCGGATAATAAGCAGTACGGGCGACTTCGATATTCGCACCAGCTGCTTTAAGTCTATACTCTGCTTGCAGCACATCGGGACGATAGCGAAGTAGGTCACTTGGCAGACCTGCATTCAACACATCTTCTGTCACAATTGAGCTAACTGCAGGTTCAGGTAGCATATCATCGGTAATCGGCGTACCAATTAAGAATTTCAATGCGTTTCTAGCAGTCAATACATTGCTTTGAGCTTCTAACGCTGCAATACGGGCTTGCTCTACCGCCGCCGCCGCTTGAAGCGATGGTGCTTTAGAGTCAATACCTGCTTCAAGACGAGCACGGGTAATTCTTAGCGATTCTTCACGCGTCTGTAAAGTGCTCAATGCCAGTTCTAACTGCTTTAACTGATAGCTTAAATCCACATAGCTGCGAGCAATGTTTGCAATCAGGCTGACTTGTGCTGTGTCTTTAGCCGCAGTAGTGGCTAGATAGTCTTGCAACGCTTGTTCTTTTAAGCTTGAGATTCTACCCCAAAAGTCAAGCTCATAGCTTGCCATGCCTAGACCGACTTCAAAATTATCGTCGCCATTGTCATAGCCACCGCGACTGCTCCGAGAGTACTCACCATTAGCATTAACACGAGGCAAGTCTTGTTTATCACTAATGCGATACTGCGCTTCTGCACGCTGAATGGCAAGAACCGCTTGTTTCACGTCTTTGTTGTTTTCAAGACCCATTTGAATCAACGATTTTAGCTTGGGGTCGGTATAAAAGCTCTGCCAACGAAGCGCCGCTAAGCTTGAAGGCGCTTGGTTTGGATCAACATAATCATAGCCCGAATTAGCACCCAGTGGGATATTTGGGCGCGCAACGGGTGGATTGGTCTCAGCAGAGGGGATGCTTTGACAGGCACTTAATGCCACTGCCAAAGCAGATAACCCAAACAAACGTGACCATTTTTTATTGGTATTCATAGCAATTGCACTCACGCTTCGACTTGTTTTAGTACTCGTTAATGTTACAGATGTCGTCATTGAGTGTTGTCTCCAAAATTAGCTGGGGTAACCGGTGCCGCGCCAGCATTAGGTGAGGTGGCCGCATCTGAATGTGATGATGAACCTGTTGAACCGGTGCCTGAACCGTTGTTATTTTTGCCTTTAAAGATACTACGAACCCATACATAGAACATAGGGATAAAGAAGATACCTAAGAAGGTCGCTGTAACAACACCGCCTAATACACTGGTACCAATGGCGTTCTGACTTCCTGCGCCAGGACCGTTAGCAAGATATAAAGGAACCACACCCAGACCAAAAGCCAATGAGGTCATGATAATTGGACGCAGACGTTGACGCGCCGCAAGCATAACCGCCTCTCGTAGCGAGTTTCCTTCCTCTTGGTGTTCTTTAGCGAACTCGATAATCAAAATCGCGTTTTTAGCAGACAAACCAACGACGGTTAGAAGACCAACTTGCAGGTAAATATCGTTGGCAAAGTCTCTAAACCAAGTAAACATGACGGCACCAATTACCCCTAATGGTATCACTAAAATGACCGCAAAGGGGATAGACCAACTTTCGTATAAAGCCGCTAAACATAAGAAAACAACTAAGATAGAAAGCGCATACAGCATAGGCGCCTGTGCACCAGACTTTTTCTCTTCAAGAGATAAGCCTGTCCATTCGTAGCCGATACCCTCAGGCAGCTGACCGATCATTTCCTCCATAGCTGTCATCGCTTCACCAGTACTTAGACCTGGCGCAGCATCACCCTGAATGTTCATAGAAGGGAAGCTGTTATAACGGGTCAGTCGCGGAGAAGCATATCTCCACTCACTACTAGAAAAGGCATCAAATGAAATCATCTGTCCTGCGTCATTGCGTACATACCACTTCTGAATGTCATCAGGGTTGGTACGACTGTCTGCTTCACCTTGAATGTAAACGCGTTTAATACGGCCTCTATCGATAAAGTCGTTAACGTAAGATGAGCCCCATGCTGTTGAAATAACACTGTTAATAGCTTGTATCGGTAAGCCGTAAGCGGCAGCTTGCTCTTGGTTAACATTGACTTTTAATTGCGGTGCATCTTCTTGACCGTTAGGGCGTACGCCTGACACTTGGTCGCTTTGTGATGCCATACCGAGTAGCTGGTTACGAGCAGCAAGTAAGCCCTCATGGCCTACGTTACCGACATCTTGTAGCATTAAGTCAAAACCACTGGCATTACCAAGCTCAGTAATAGCAGGTGGCACAATCGCATAGACTTGAGCTTCGTTTAATTGAGTAAAGAAATAACCCATAGCTCTATCAGCAACTGCTTGAGCTGAGTTCTCATCGCCATTACGGTTTTCCCAGTCTGACAAACGGATGAAGGCAAGACCCATGTTTTGACCTTGACCAGCAAAACTAAAGCCTGCAACGGTAAAGACGGCTTCAACGTTATCGGTTTCTTGCGAATGGTAGTAATCGTTTACTTTGGCCAGTACATCTTGGGTTTCTTCAATGGTGGAGCCCGCAGGAAGCTGAACCAACGTAATCATAATACCTTGGTCTTCATCTGGTAAGAATGACCCTGGGATACGCATAAAAATAACAGCCATAATACCGATAATGGCAGCATAGCCTAAAGCATATAACCATTTCAGATTAATACTTTTACCAATAAAGCGCTCGTATGTTTCACTTATTTTGTCGAAGGTACGGTTAAACCAGCCAAAGAAGCCTTTTTTACCGTTGGTTTCTTTACGCTCACGTTTGAGTAAAGTCACACACAATGCCGGTGTAAAAATTAACGCCACAAGAGCTGATAAGGCCATACTGGTGATTAGGGTAATGGAAAATTGACGATAGATTACCCCCGTTGAACCACCAAAGAATGCCATCGGAACGAATACAGCCGCTAGAATCAGAGCAATACCGATAACAACCTTACTGATTTCACCCATTGATTGTACGGTCGCATCATGTACGGAGATGTCAGGGTTTTCTTCTAAGATACGTTCAACGTTTTCGACAACAACGATCGCATCGTCCACCAGAAGACCAATGGATAGAACCATAGCGAACATGGTAAGTACGTTGATACTAAAGCCTGCGGCATACAACACACCGAAGGTACCTAGCAATACGACAGGTACGGCAAGCGTCGGAATAATTGTCGCACGCCAGTTCTGTAAGAACAGGAACATCACCAAAAATACCAACACAATGGCTTCAATTAGGGTGTGGACAACCTGTTCGATAGATAACTTAACAAATGGGGTGGTGTCATAAGGTACGACGGAGGTTAGACCTGCTGGGAAGTTCGCTTCAAGCTCAGCCATACGCTCTTCAACCAACTGTCTGGTTTCAAGCGCGTTTGAGCCTGGTGCTAGCGAGATACCCATACCGGCTGATTGGTTGCCATTGTATAAGGCTTGAACACTGTAGTTCTCATTACCCATTTCTACTTTGGCAACATCACCTAAGCGAACCTGAGCACCTGTATTATCCGTCTTCAATAAGATGTCTTCAAACTCTTGAGGAGTCTGTAAGTAGCTTTGAATAGTCACTGTCGCGTTAATAACCTGCTCTTCAGTATTGGCAGGTGCTTGACCAAGTTGACCCGCTGAGATTTGCGCGTTCTGAGCTCTAATAGCGCTCACAACATCACTTGGCATCAGATTAAAGCTACGCAGTTTGGCAGGGTCTAACCATACGCGCATGGCGTATGATGAACCAAATAATTGAACCTCACCGACCCCTTCAACACGGCTGATTTGATCAACAACATTAGAGGCAATATAGTCTGAAATATCAACGTTATCCATTGAGCCATCTTCAGAGATGAAGCCTTGAACCATCAAGAAACCGCTTGAGGATTTGTTGACATTTACCCCTTGGCGTTGAACAGGTTCTGGCAATGAGCTCATTGCTGACTGCAGCTTGTTTTGGACCTGTACCTGAGCAGTATCTGGATCGGTACCGTTCTCAAAGGTTAGCGTTACAGACCCGCTACCGCTTGATGAACTGCTAGATGACATATACATTAGGCCATCAAGCCCCTTCATCTGTTGCTCAATAACCTGAACAACAGAGTCCTCAACGGTTTGGGCATCAGCACCAGGATATGCAGCACTGACACTAACGGTTGGTGGCGCAATACGAGGGTACTGTTCAATCGGTAAATTAATAACCGAAATCACACCCAGGAGCATAATTAAGATTGCAATCACCCATGCAAAAATAGGGCGATCAATAAAAAATCGTGACATGATAAATTCCTAGTCTGCCTATTTTTGAATTATTGTGTAGCTTCGTTTTTAGGTGTGTTTTCAGTTTTTCTTTGAGTGTCAGGCGCGTAGGGTCCTTGCGGTGCAGCTTGCGGTGCATTGCCATTATTGTTATTTGGCTTTTGATTACCTGGCATTGGTTTAACCACAACCTCTTGATCAGGTTTTAAGTTTGTTCCACCGATAGCCACGACTTTCTCGCCTTGATTCAGACCATCCGTAATAATCCAATTGCCTTTATAAGTGCCATTTACTTCAACATCGCGTACTTGAATTTTATTGTTTTGATCGACAATGTTTACTTGCGTCTCACCTTTTGGCGTACGTATTAATGCGCTTTGCGGTAGTAAAACAGCGTTATTAATGCGCCCTTGTAATAAGCGTGCTTTTACATACATACCTGGGAGTAAGATGAGGTTGTCGTTTTTGAAAGTAGCCCGTAGCGTAACGCTTCCTGTGTCTTGATCAACCCGTGCTTCTGCCAGTGATAATTGACCTCTAACGGGATAGGTAGAACCATCTTCTAATATCAGCTCAACACCACTGCTACCGGGCTGTATTTTGCCATTGGCTTGCTGCTGTTTCAGTCTCAGTAGATCAGCAGAAGATTGGCTGATATCGACATAAATAGGGTTGATTTTAGAAATGGTAACCATCGGATCCACTTGGTTAGCGTTTACTAGCGCACCTGCGGTGACATTTGAGCGCTCTGACATGCCAGTAATCGGCGAGCGTACAATGGTACGGCTCATATCTAACTGACTGCTTGATAGCTGTGCTTGAGCCGTTTCTACTGCCGCTTCAGCGCTTTCAATATTTGCTTTGGCCTGTTCAGCCGATGCTTGTGCACTAGCATAAGCTGCTCTTGCCGTCTTGGCTTGCGTTTCTGCTTGTTGATATTGCTGCTCAGAGATGGCCTGCTGAGAGACTAGCGGACGCAATCTTTCCATATCAGCAACGGCTTGCTCATAATCAGCTTTGCGCGACTCAATATTGGCGACTGCATTGTTATAGCTAGCAATTGCAGTATTGACATTGGCTTTGGCCTGTTGAACCGCCGCTTGGTTGGCTGCTTGGTCTGCCGCATAGTTATCAAAGTTTAGACGATATAAGGGTTGATCCTTTTGCACCATGCCGCCCTGTGCATACAAAATCTCATCAACAACACCGGTTACCTGTGGTCTAATATCTGCCACTTCATAAGCGGTTGTGCGTCCAGAGAATTCTTCAATCATGGGCACGGTTTGGAATTGTACTGTAGTGACGTTAACAACAGGAAGCGGTGATTGTTGCTGGGCAGCAGCATCTGCTTCGCTCTCTTTTTTATCACAGCCTACCAATACAAGGCTAGATAATGCCAAACTAATAGCGATGAAAAGATGTGATTGCTTCATGTAAAAGACCTTAAGATTGTGGATCATCATAAACAGATGATTGAAATATGCAGGCTTGCTAGGTAATAGGACAAATAGAGTGTATCGATAGCATTAACTTTAGCAACGATAACTGTCACCCTTGTTTTAAATTTGTAAATATTTTAGTTTTCAATTCAATGAAAGTTTTATTCAAAATGAGTAGGGGGTTTTCATTCATAGTTTTGTTTATTCAAAAGAATGCTTAGCCGTATTTTGTAAAATAAACAATAAGATAAAGAAAAAACCACAGGTGTGGCTTATCGTTACTGAGCATGTCAATTATGTAGTATGACCGTGTCAATTAGGTGCAATTATATCTTACAGATGTAAAATATAACAAACATTAATTTATCACGGTCAAGAATTGGACGTTCAGTATGTTGCTCAAACAGTTAGGCTAAACGAGAGCTGGCAAGTTCAGTTAACTGCCATAGACCCAAACGATATTGGTTGTCTGGTAACTTGCTAAGCGCTTTTTTAGCTAAGCGAGTTTCTTCCAATGCACGCTCACGGCAATATTCTAATGCGCCAGATTCTTTAACCAAATCAATCAGTTTAGCGGCGTCATCGACTTTACCCGTCTGTACTGCAATACGAAGGGTATTGAACTTATCCCTATCTTTTTCTTTTAATAGGCGCAGTGCCACAATCGTTGGCAAGGTGGGCTTGCCTTCCGCTAAATCGTCGCCTAAGTTTTTACCCATGACCTCAGCGTCGCCACTATAATCGAGCACATCATCAATAATTTGGAACGCATTACCAAAGTGTTGACCAAAGTCGCTAAAGGGCTGCATAAAGTCAGGACGATCTCTTAAAATAGCCACACCGCAAGTTGCCATCATAAATAGGCGAGAGGTCTTACCATCAATGATGCGCATATAATCATTTTCAGTGGCTTCAGGGTTGTGCTGATGCTGTAATTGCAGCACTTCGCCCTCAGCGATATCACAGGTGCCATCCGAGAATAGCTGCAGTAAAGGTAAGCTCTGAAAGCCGACTAATAAGTTAAAGGCACGTGCGATAAGATAGTCGCCTACCAAAACTGCGGTTGGGTTATCCCATGTTGCATTAGCGGTAGGACGACCACGGCGCAGGCCTGACTCATCAATCACATCATCGTGTACCAACGTCGCTGTATGCAGCATTTCAGTAATAGCTGCTAGATGCATTGCGTCTTCAGATTGTTCATCTTGGCATAGGCGTGAGCATAGTAAGGTAATCAGCGGGCGCATACGCTTGCCGCCAGCATTAATCACATGCTGAGAGACATTCATTACCAACTGAACTTTAGAGTTTAGGCTACCAAAGACCTGCTTATCCATGATGGCAAAGTCATCGGCGATGATTTGCTGGATGTCGGCATAATCAATAGAGGTTTTAGCACGGTTATCATTAGCGGCAGCGGTTGGCTTTGAATCGAGGTCGGCTGAAATGTTATTTGATAAAGTCATATTATATAGTCAACTGAAATTGAATAATTGAGAGTTATTATTGGTCATCATCCTATGGTATTCATCATACTGAATGAAGCACTAATAAACGAGACATAATATAAATAGGTGACACATTTAGGCTAGATGAGCCTAATAAAAGCTTAATAAGGGTTATTAATTAACCATGTGGCACAAGTAAAACAAAAGCCCCACCAACAGCGGTTTTATAATGATAGGGTTAAGGCTAAGTATTTTAATATAATTTTACCTAACATATCGTTTGATTATCGTTTTATCGTCAAATTCTACTATAGGCTATTATTGAATTAATAAGAAACTTTGGCTAATTCTTTGGCTAATTAATAATAAAAAGCATCATAGCATAGGCTTTATTTGCAATCATCTCTTGCAATTAGCGCTCAAAATGCGTAAAATTCTGCCTTCATATTTAAAGCTTATAGCAGTAGAGCAGGTATCCACAAGTGGCTCGCCACTTATTATTAAACCCTGACGCTATGTTTGCTTTTTTTTCTGTAACTTTCCCTGTCGTGACCGTAAATCAGGCAAAAGCTGAAGTGTTATTTGATTAGCATATAGATAGATGCTTTAGATAACCACGGCACACGGGTTAAACGGAGTCATAAGATGTACGCAGTTATTAAAAGTGGTGGTAAGCAGCATCGTGTAAACGTTGATGAACTACTAAAAGTAGAGCTTCTTAAAGCTGAAAAAGGCGAAACCATTAAGATTGAAGATGTATTAATGGTTGTTGATGGCGATGATTATAAAATTGGTCAGCCAGTTGTTGAAGGCGCAAGCGTTGAAGCTGAAGTAGTAGAACACGGTCGCGGTAAAAAAATCCGTATCGTTAAGCATAAGCGTCGTAAACATTATCATAAAGAGCAAGGTCACCGTCAGTGGTACACGCTTCTTAAGATTAAAGCAATTAATGCTTAATAGCTGGTCTTTACCTTTATAGTGATTATATAAACAGTTACATTAAACGTTTTACAGTACAAATGTAGTGCTTTAAGATGAATTATCGATTGATTATATAATCATCAAGTTTTATAAATTAGTCTCAGTAAGGAGATTTCTCATGGCACATAAAAAAGCCGCAGGTTCAACTCGTAACGGTCGTGACTCTAACCCTAAAATGCTTGGCGTAAAAGTATTTGGCGGTCAAGACGTTGTGGCTGGTAACATCATCGTTCGTCAACGTGGTACTGAATTCCACGCAGGCACAGGCGTAGGCATGGGTCGTGACCATACTCTATTCGCTTTAACTGATGGTGTTGTTAAATTCGATACTAAAGGTAAATTTAACCGTCGTTACGTTTCTGTTCAAGAAGCATAATCAACGATATTAGCATTTGGCTACTTGATAGTCTAACTCGCTGAATGGTTACTATTTTGCTAGGTCGTTTTAACACCAGTAAATAAAAAAGCTCTGATATTTATATCAGAGTTTTTTTTATTGTTTTGTCCCGTCCTAAAATAAGTTTACGAAAAGGAAGCTTATAAATGGACAAAGCAGAAAGATCAAGGGTTAAACGAACACAGAAAGATTACACACTCGGCTTTAAATTAGCTGTGGTAGGGCAAGTAGAAAAAGGCGACATGACCTACAAACAAGCCCAAAAGCACTATGGCATACAAGGACGTAGTACCGTCCTAACTTGGCTTAGGAAACATGGTACATTAGACTGGAATACACCGCCAAAGAGCCTAAGAATGCCACACAAAGAAACCCCAGCCCAAATCATAAAAAGACTTGAGCGACAACTGGCTGATGAAAAAA
>NZ_JBXYJF010000042.1:0-22610 GCF_057396245.1 Psychrobacter sp. CX16 | reverse complement strand
GAGTTTGAATATGAGAACGCCTTTCGAGTTTCATCAAAGTTATGGGTGTTCTGCATAGAAAAAACCAGATACACGGGGTATCTGGCTTGTTTTAAATCATCAACCTATTTTAGGACGAGACAGTTGGCTAAATTGATTAGCAATGATTTAGAATTTATCTTCTGCTTAACGAAAGTAGGCAGAATGTGTTAGAATTCGGCGCTTGCACGTTTATGATAAGGCAGATTTATGCCCGCTTGTAACGAATGTATGTTTCTCCACTCATTCTCACTCATTTAGGTATCTACTCACGTGTTTGATCTGCAAGGTTTTGGACATCTCCTACTCAGCGGCTCCTTGATCACCATCAAGCTTGCTTTATCAAGCCTTGCGATAGGTTTAGTATTGGGACTGCTAGGCGCCACTGCTAAAAGCTCGAAGATTTGGGTTTTACGTAAGTTGGCTACTGTTTATACCGCCACCATGCGTGGTATTCCTGAGCTACTATTGGTGCTGTTTTTATATTACGGCGGTTCCATGCTTATCATGGCGGTGCTACAACGATTCGGCTACAACGAGTATGTCGAAGTCAGTCCGTTTTTGGCAGGTGTGTTGGCCTTATCCATTGCCTTTGGTGCGTACGCAACCGAAGTGTTCCGTATGGCTATCCAAGAGATTCCCGAAGGGCAGTGGGAAGCGGCGCAATCTATCGGTATGAAGCCAATGCAGGTCTATACACGCATCATCGTGCCGCAAGTGTGGCGTTTGGCGCTGCCAGGTCTGGGTAACTTATTCTTAGTGCTATTAAAAGATACGGCGCTGGTCTCTGTGGTGGGTCTAAAAGACATTATGTATCATGCCTCGCGTGGTGCTCAAGCAACGCAGCAAGCATTTACCTTTTATATGGCCGCAGCGATTATTTATTTAGGTCTGACGGTTGTGATTACCGGTGTAATGATGTGGTTTGAATGGCGCGCTAATCCTGCACAGCGTTATGCCAAGAAGCTTTCGAAACAAAAAGTACCACAATCACTTAACGCGGCAAAAGGGTAGGAGGCAACTATGGACTGGAATTGGGAAGTCATTTTCAAATACCTACCTGATTTATTAAGCGGCGTTGTGTTAACCGTTGAGCTGGTAGTCTTCTCTGGAGTATTGGGGCTGTTTTTTGGTTTGATTCTCGCATTGCTGCGTTTGTCATCTAATAAATTGGTGCAGGTGCTACCTTTTTTATATATCTTCTTTTTCCGCGGTACACCGCTACTGGTACAGATATTCCTTATCTATTATGGTCTATCGCAGTTTGAGTATATAACCAACTCCTTCTTATGGGAGCCCGTACTTAAGCAGCCATTTTGGTGTGCGATTATCGCCTTTACTCTAAATAGCAGTGCTTATACAGCAGAGATTATCCGTGGTGCGATCCAGTCGATACCACCAGGCGAGTTAGAAGCTGCAGATGCTATCGGTATGTCAAGTTGGCAAAAGCTGACCCGCATTACCTTGCCACGTGCATTTGGTATCATGCTGCCAGCGTATAGTAATGAAATTATCTTCATGCTAAAAGGCAGCTCGCTTGCGATGACTATTGCGCTTATGGATATCACTGGTATTGCCAAGACCATCAGTGCGCGTACCTATACGATTTTTGAGTTATATTTTGCGGCAGGTGTCATCTACCTTGTCTTGTCTTGGGTGATTTTATTGACCTTCCGTTTCTTAGAAAAACGCTTTAATCGTCATACCAGTTATGTACCGCCAGATGTGGCCACACACACCGTGCCTTAAGTAGGTAATGGACGTTAAGCAATAGATTTACAACTTGAAATACAAGTGTTAAAAAGCCGGCATTAGCCGGCTTTTTTGTTGGCTTAATTTGTCATGTCATCGTTATGTCATAAATCTTTAAGCAGGGTGTCATCATAGACACGTAGTCTAATTAAAAAAATTGCTCTATAGAGCAGATTTCTTTTCATTAACCCAGCATCTCGCATAGGCAAGGTAACTATTTATGACACATCCAACTTCAAACCAAACCAATCAATATGTTGCTAAAGAATTTGTAGAAGATTCAAACCCAACCAATAACCCTGAATTTGAATCCATTATACAGCATCGTATGAATCGCCGTAGCGTGTTAAAAGGGGGTTCGGGTCTAACCGCAGCTGCATTTTTTGGTGCGCTTCCTCTAGCGGGCTGTGGGGATGACGATGATTGGCATAGTGGTAGTACGGATAATAATCCGACTGTTGACAACAATCCTGCGCTTCCAGCCAGTGGCGATTTAACCCGTCCGCAAGCGTTGAAATTTACCGCAGTTCCTCATTCAACTGCCAAAGATATGAGCGTCGCTGAAGGCTACAAAGCCGAGATAATTTTGCCACTAGGCACGCCGCTTATGTCTGGTATTGAAGATTGGAAAGATAACCGTGAGCAGTCTGCAGAATCATTTGAGTATCGCATGGGTGATAACCATGATGGTATGTGGTTCTTTGGCAAAAATGGTAACAACTATGACCCGAAATCAGCAGAGTCTGGCTTACTGGTTATGAACCATGAGTATGTCAACATGGACAAGCTTAGTCCATACGGTTATAAAGTGGTTGAAGATAAAGACGCAGCGCCAATTTATCAAAAGCGCCGTCTAGGTAGTGATGTGCGCCGTGAAGTAAACTGTCACGGTGTGGCTGTGGTAGAGATGCGTCGCCGTGCTGATGGGAAAGGTTATGAGATGGTCAAAGACTCTGCATATAACCGCCGTATTACCAGTATTTCTGAAGCACAAATTACCGGTCCTGCTGCAGGGTCTTCTTTATTAGTGACCAAATACGACCCAACCGGTAACAAGACACGCGGTATTAACAATAACTGTGGTGCTGGCATGTCACCTTGGGGCACTTACTTAACCACAGAAGAAAACTTCCTAGGTGTCTTCGCCCGTGGTAGTGATGCCAACAAAATAAGCAGTGCTGAAAATTATGGTCGTGTGCGTTATGGTGCTAAAGAAAACTTCGCAAGCTGGGATTATAAGTGGCATTCGCCAGTAGCCTCTGAAGCCAAAGTAGAAGATGAATTTGCCCGCTGGGATATGACAGCGACTGGCACTGATGCAACTCAAGATTACCGCAATGGCTTTAACACCTTTGGTTTTATTACCGAAATTGACCCATTTGATTCAAAGGCACTGCCACGTAAACGTACGGCTTTAGGCCGCTTTGCTCATGAGAACTGTGCTTTTGCACCGGTTAAAGAAGGTCAGCCAGTGGTATTCTACATGGGTGATGACTCTCGCGGTGAATACATCTATAAGTTTGTGTCTGATGCGACTTGGTCTAATCGTGATATCGGTGGTGGTCTGGCTGCAGGTGATAAATATATGAATGCCGGCACGCTGTATGTTGCTGTATTTAATGAAGATGGTAGCGGCGAATGGCGCCCGTTAGTACAAGGTCAAAATGGTCTAGATAACAGCAATGCGGTATTGCCATTTACCAGCCAAGCGGATGTATTGGTCTTCGCACGTGCCGCTGCTGATGTGTTGGGTGCAACCAAAATGGACCGCCCTGAGTGGGTATCAGTAAGCCCAATCACAGGTGAAGTCTATGTGACTTTGACCAATAACAAATACCGCGGCGAGCGTGACGATCAGCCAGTGAGTGCGTCTAACCCACGTAGTTATGACGATAAGGGTAATGACAACGGTCATATTATCCGCTGGGCTGAGTCAAATGGAGACCATGCTGCGACTTCATTTGAATGGGATATCTATCTGTTCGCTGCACCAAGCGACAAGGCTCAAGAGAATTTATCTGGTCTAAATGATAATAATGACTTGTCATCACCAGATGGTCTGTATTTTGATCCACGCGGTGTACTGTGGATTGAAACGGATGACGGTGCTTATACGGATACCACTAACTGTATGCTACTTGCTGCCTTACCGGGCAAGGTCAATGATGGAGAGGTTAAAACCACATCAGCAGGTCAGCAAACCCGTGTGGGCAGACAAGCTAATGATGAGAACATCAAGCGCTTCTTTGTTGGTCCTGAAGGCTGTGAAGTCACCGGCATCACCATGACGCCAGACTTCAAAACCCTGTTTATCAATATTCAGCATCCAGGTAATAACTGGGGCGCGGTCGCTGGTGGTAACACGCCGCGTTCAGCCACAGTGATGATTACACGTGAAGATGGGGATGTGATTTTAGCCGAGTCATTCGATGCTTAAATTCGAATAAGTAGTCTGTAATATTTATAGCAGCCTAATTAGGCTAACCCCGTAGGTCACGCTACGGGGTTATTTTTGGCTAATAATTAGTATTAGAAAATCAGTGTCAGAATAAGTACTAGATCAAATGTAAGTCAGAGATAGCCAGCCTAGTTTTGCTTAAGTCACTAAGTTGTCACATTCTTCTCTTAACATAAGCTTACGAACTTTTTAAGCCAGATATTCGGCCTGCCGAAACTTATTTAATAAGCACAGCTATTACTTATTTAGCAACATTTTCTTAAACCATTTACTTAAACAGTGTTATTTTGATTATTCTAGGACAGCTATATGAGCCAAGCCACAGCACCTGCTAACAGCGTTGAAAAAAATGAAAACATCAGCCACAGCCAGTCTCCTTTAAAACAAACCACCACACGTCGTAGCGTATTACGTTTTTTAGCCGGTGTCCCAATTTTACCGCTGGCGGCATGCTCTAATAACTCTTCAATCCTGCGTCAGCCAGCGGCGAGCCACAACCCTTCTGCAATGGCAAAAGCCATTCAATCTGTTAAATTTATCGGTATGGATGCACCATCGCTTGATAACCCTGAGAATATGGCAACGGTATACGTTGATTCCAAAATGCAGGCAACGTTCACTGACGGTAGCAAGCAAGTATTTGACCTTGAATATAATCCGTTCTTTGTGACTGGTGATTTAGTGCCAGACGGTAAGGGTGGTAAAACTCGTGCCGGTCAGCTATATAATATTGAAAACCGTCCTATTTATGACGCCTCGGCTGGCGAGCCTGTGCCATTTTTTTCTAACTGTCCAGACGGCTCATCATTATTAACAGTTAAGGGTGCCAAAGTACCAGGCGTTCAAGGCAATCCGGTCTTTGCTGTGGTGCAGTTTGAATACACCAGCATGAACCACGCCGGTAAAGATATGTGGGGCCGTGTACCGTCTCCAATCGCAGTATTAACGCTAGACCAAAACCCTGAAACTGGCGAGTTAAGACTGGTCAAATATCATAACGTAGACACCTCACCAGTGCATGGTTTATGGATTACGTGTGGCGCGTCATTATCGCCATGGGGCACACATTTATCATCAGAAGAGTATGAGCCAGATGCACACAACCTAGTGGGCGAGCATGATGGTAAATTCTTAGATTTCAGCCAGATGTTATACGGCGATAAAAACAAAGCCAATCCATATCACTATGGTCATATGCCAGAAGTATTCGTAAATCCAGACGGCACCGGCTTTGTGAAAAAGCATTATAACTTAGGCCGTATCTCACATGAGCTGATTCAAATGATGCCAGATGAGCGCACCGCATTAATGGGTGATGATGCGACCAATGGTGGTCTGTTTATGTTCGTTGCTGATAAGCCTCGCGATTTATCATCAGGCAATCTATACGTTGCCAAAGTAACTCAGACCACACCAAAAGGTGTTGGTACCGGCGAATTTAACACGCAGTGGATTCATTTAGGTCATGCGACCAGCACCGAGATTGAAGCGATGGCAAATACCTTCAAGCCGCAAGATATCATGAGTGTTAAATACGAAGATCCAAATGACAGCAGCTACACCAAAATCTATTATGGCGGTAAGCCAAACTGGGTTAAATTAAATACCAGTAACCCTAAAGCAGAAAAAGCAGCCGCTTTCTTAGAGACGCATCGTTATGCTGCATTAAAAGGCGCATCACTGGCCTTTACCAAAATGGAGGGCACCTCAGTTAACGTTAAAGACAAGATTGCTTATTCAGCAATGGCGCGTATTGAAAAATCAATGGTTGACCCTGCTAAATATGGTGATTACGGTGTTCACGTTGCTCAAAACAAATCAGGGGCAGTGTATGCGCATCAGCTACGTGGTGGCCAAAAAACCATCAATACCAATCAAGCCATTAATTCAGAATGGGTGCCCGTTCATATGTCTGTTCCGACTAACTTAGCCGGTCAAGATATTAAAGCCGATGCCCTAGGTAATAAGTCTCATCCGGACAAAGTCTCTTGCCCTGATAACCTTAAGTTCTCTGAAAAGCTGCGTACCTTATTTATCGGTGAAGATTCAGGCACTCATGTCAATAACTTCTTGTGGGCTTATAACGTAGATACCAAGGAGCTGACCCGTATTTTATCAACGCCTGCTGGTGCTGAGTCAACAGGCCTACATGCCATTGACGAAGTAAACGGTTATACCTATATCATGAGTAACTTCCAGCATCCAGGTGAAGGCCTTGAAGACAATCCGGTAGTTGCTGCTAAGGTCATGCCAATTCTAAAACGCAATTACAAAGACAACTTTGGTGCTGCGGTTGGCTATCTTGGCTTAGTAAACAGCTAATAGCACGAAGACAGCGTTTATAGAATAAGCCCTAGTCTCCACTTTTAACATTTTATTATATTATTTAGATGTAAATTTACCTCAAGTTAACACTTGGGGTTTTTACTTTAGGGTACAGACAAGATAATATGTCACTATTATTCTTATTGAACGTTATAAAACTATGTCTATTTCTAAGTCATCAAATCAATATCCCATTGATTCTAAGTGCGATTTAATCACTGCTAGCACGCCTGTTTTTTTAAGTGACTTACATGAAAAACTAGACGAGCTAGATAACGTCGATGTAGATGAGATTCTTAAACAAGCCAATATTGGTACCAAGACCTCAGCTCAGTGTAACCCCAAAACAGGGCCAGTCTCTTTAAGTGACCTTTTTGAAGGGCTTGCGCAGTTGACGACCACAGGGGCCGTTGAAGTTACCGAAATAGTTGAAGCGATTCATTCTGAGATGATATTGCGACCGCTAGGCCGCTACAATGACGATAACCTGAGTCGTTGGCAAAATGGATTAACGCGCCGCGTCTATAATGGGGTGCGCCAAACCATGCAGCTTTTGGGTACCAACCTGACGGCAACGGGTATACACCTATATAGACGCAGTCTACAGCATTCAAATAAACCATTACCAGATGTGCTCAAACGCTTAGTCAATGTGATTAATGGTATGATGGGCGATCACTTAGTTACGCAGGATAATCCGCTTGCAGTACCGATGAGATTCTATGATCGTTATGGTCAGCCGCAACGTTTGCCGGTGTCTGGACGTATCGTTGTGCTATGCCACGGTCTGTGTCTGAGTTATTTGACTTGGCATCCTTGCGAAGAGGACAGCTTGGGTGAAGCCATTGTATTAGCAGAGCCGAAAGCCACGGTGCTGTATCTCGACTACAATACCGGTAGGCGTATTTCACAAAATGGGCACTGCCTGTCTGCTTTGATGCAACAATTGGTTGATGACAATCCTGATATCACTCAAATTGATTTGGTCGGCTATAGTATGGGCGGACTGATATCACGCAGTGCGCTATATTATGCTGAGCAAGAGGGGCTCGATTGGCTAAAACGTGTTGGCAACTTTATCACCATCGGTACGCCGCATCATGGAGCGATATTAGAGCGCATTAGCTATCATGTACTCGATATTATCGGCAAAGTGCCGTTTGCTGGTTCGTTATCTAAGCTTGGTAATATTCGTAGTGCTGGTATTATTGATTTGCGTCACGGCAGTATCCGTGATGAAGATTGGCAGCATCTTGATGTGCGTGATGTTCTGCCCGAAGATTTTCGTCATCCTGCCAAGCTGCCAAGCCACGTAAGAACCTTCTTTATTGCAGGTACGATTGCCGAGGGGCTTTATGATTCTGTCGCTACCAGTTTGGTCGGTGATGGTCTGGTCATGGTAGAGTCTGCACTCGGTGAAAACCCTGAGCACGATGAATATACGCTTTATGTGCCAGAAGGGCAGAAAGCAGTATTTTATGAGGTCAATCATATTAATCTGCAATATGATGAGCGGGTGCGTCAGCAAGTTATCGCTTGGTTAACCGATAACGGTAAGACGGAATATTCGCTTAAACCAAGAGTGGAGTCGTTTCCTGATAACGATTTGGAAGTTATTGTTTAACGCCAGCCAAACAAACAGACTATATTAGGGCGTGTGGAACATTCGACCATGGCACTGGCGGCGACTATTTTTTAGTCAATATGCAGTGAAATTTTTGACGCTTAGTCATTCTAAGTTAGACAATTTCGCAATATATTGGCAAAAAAGAGTCCCGCCCCTGAGAACGGATTAAGCAAAGCACTGCTTTGCCCGTTCGCAAGGCGAGAGCTGTGCTCGAGTGAGGCTGATGCTAAAATCGCCTCAGACGTTGTTGCAAACCTAGTCAAGGTCTAGACATTAACTACGGTTTACGCCTAGTCTGAAACAATTTTAGCTATCAGCAGTGCTAATTTGCGAATGTTCCACACGCCCTAATTAAGATCATAAAAAAACCTCGAGCCGTTGCTTGAGGTTTTTATTTGTCACTTGATAAACGATTAGGTGAACAAAGTATTTTTAACTAAAAATCTGTTCAACATCAGCTTTAGTGAATTTATATACAGAGCCGCAGAAGCCGCAATCCATTTCGAACACGCCGCCTTGCTCTTCAATGATATCTAGCGCTTCGGTTACACCGATTTGGGTAATGGCCGATTCACACTTTTCACGTGAACAAGTACAGCCAAATTCAAGCGGCACAGGATCAGGGGCAACCACGCTTTCCTCATTGTACAAGCGGTAGATAATCTCGCTGGCATCAAGTGTGGTGAGCTCTTCAAACTTAACGGTACGGGTTAATAAGGTTAAGCGCGTCCACAAGTCATCATCAATACCTGCAGTTTCATTTTGCTCAACTTCATAGCTTTCAGCAGCAGTGCGCGGTAGCATCTGTACTAGAATACCGCCTGCTTGCAGACCATCACACGCAAGGTTAATCAGTGTTGGAATCTGTGCTGATTGCAATTGGTAATGTGCCAAACATTCAGCAAGATTGTCATGGCTACGCTCAACAATACCCTGATAGGCTTCGCCCTTCTCGGGCTGAATATTAATGAACATTACCCCTTTACCCACAGCACCCAGTTCAGCAAAAGCATCATCGGCAGTCGTCTTATCTGCCCAAGCTTGCTTTTGCTCATCGGTGTCCTGCTTCCAGCTGGCAAGCGCACGGATAATACCCGATTGATCGCATTCTGCCATTGCCCAGTTCAGCAGGCTGTGTTCATCTGATGACTGCAGCTGGATAGATAGGGTGCCGTTAATTTTAAGCGTACCAATTAATAGACTGGCCGCTGTAAGCATTTCACCAAGCAAGCGTTTGATAGACTCAGGATAATCCTTTTGCGCGGTGATGGTGGCGTAGCTCTGTTTTAGGCGTACCACGTCACCTCGGACAGGTGAGTCTTCAATAAAAAAGCGTTGGCGTAAATCATTTATAGCTGTGGTCATAAATTACTCTATTTGGTCAATGTGATAGAGAGAGGGCCGCGCTAGGGCGCCCGCTGTCATTGCTGTATTTATGGGGACGGTTGTTAGATTATCAAACGGTGTGCTAACTTTTAATGTTATTATTTAAGCATAAAAGCAGGTCATTTAGCGCGCGGTATTTAATCAACTAAGTCAGGTAAACGCCCTAAAATAAGAGTGAACTTAAATAATAAAAGCGATAAATGCACCTGCCATACCTTCTAAAACAGCCAACCAAAATAATAAAAGGACTTATTATGAGCGACAATCCGCACGCAACAAATACCAAAAATATTACCCCCTATGAATGCCAAGCTTGTGGTTGGGTGTATCCACCTGATTCTAAGTTGAGTGAGTCCCAAACCACCCCCTTTGAACAGCTGTCAGACAGTTTTCGCTGTGCGCTTTGCGGTGTGGGCAAGTCGGAGTTTAAGCCGCTGCCATCTGAGCAAACGCATTCTACAAATCAGCCGCTCCCTTTTAGTACAGAGCATAAGGATAACGAGGTGGTGATTATTGGCGGAGGGCTTGCCGGATGGTCAATGGTCGATGCGCTGCGTGCTAAAGATGCCGATATTGAGATTACTCTAATCAGTAGCGACTGTGCCAACCGCTATCATAAACCGATGTTATCTGCAGCCTTTAGTCAAAACAAAACACCAGAGGATTTAATCCGAATGACAGGAGAGGAGGCAGCCAAAAAATCAGATATTACGCTGCTGACTCAAACTCAGGTCTTATCAATTGATAGCCAGAATCGAACATTGCAGACTGATAAAGGTGAGAGTCACTATGTTAATTTAGTGTTGGCAATGGGAGCCATGCCGGCAATACCGCCTTGCTTTGATAGTGACAATATTTGGCATGTGAATCATATCGATAATTTCGCTAAGATACAGACTGCGCTGTCCGATAATTCAGATAACGAAAGCAAACATATTGCTGTTATTGGGGCAGGTATGGTCGGTACTGAAATTGCTGAAGATTTAACCAAGGCAGGTCAAAAGGTAACGTTAATTGATATGAATGATGCGCCTTTAGCGGCCATGCTTCCAAAAGTTGCCACCCAAAAGATTAGCGATGCATTAAAGGCGCAAGGTATTACCTTTATTGGGAACAGTCGTGTCGATAAGGTAGAGCAAGTGGCGGATAGTGGCTATCAATTGGTTATTACTAATTGTCACAATAACAGTGAAGTCCGCCTGCAAGTCGATCATATTTTGATTAGCACCGGTCTAAAAGTACCTGCCGATTTGCCAAATAGCGCAGGTGTTGAGTTTGATACGCAGACAGGTATTGCAGTCGATGAGTCGAGCTTACAAACCAGCGCTGCACATATCTATGCCATTGGTGATTGTATGTCGATAGACAACGCACCGTGTCGTTATGTCGCACCCCTCAGAGCGCAAGCGGCGACCATTGCTGAGCATATCCTTGGTCAAGAAAGTGATGATTATCAGCATCAAGCCTATACTCATAAGCCGCCTATGATTCGCCTAAAGAATAAGTCAATTTCAGTCAGTGCGACAGGAGCACCGACTGCTGATGAATCAAAAGGCGTATGGCGTGTTGCCAATGAAACAGAAACTGCATTAAGTCATGATACGATGCTAGAGCAAGTTTCAGAGATAGGCGAGATAATAGCAACCGCCACTCTAAAAGTACCGAAATAAGTTTCTGACTTGAGTTGGACTGTGTGAGCTAGCCAACTATTTAGGGAATGAGTGTTAAATAACTGATAGAGATAATACAGACAGTAAAAAACCCAGCCTGGGCTGGGTTTTATTTCATCAACTGATTGTATTAAGAACTGATTGTATTAAGCTTCAGTCAGAATGATGACTATATTAGATATTATTTGCTTTGGAACCAGCTGTCTGCTTGGTTACGAGCAGTAGCAACATCAGAGCTTGATAAGTTAAGTGCCAATTGACCGATTTTACCACGTGCTTTGTTACGTACTTGCTCATTTAACATACCGTCACGGGCAGATAGTTCATACCATTTATAAGCGTCAACCAATTTACGCTGCTTCTCATCAATCAAAGCTAACGTGTAGCTGGCACGGTTATCACCACGTTTTGCCGCACGTTCAAGCCAATAGCGGGCTTGCTGTTCGTTTACGGCAACACCTTCGCCGCGAGCATACATGATGCCTAGGTTAAGCTGTGCTGGCGTTACGTTTTGGTTTGCAGCGCGGGTGTACCACTCTAATGCTTTTTTCAAATCTTTAGTAACACCGATGCCTTTTTGATAACGCTTTGCTAAGTAGAACTGAGCATGATCGCTACCTTGGTTTGCACGAGCAGTTAAATCATTGATGCTCATTACTTCATAGCGTGACGTATCCAATGGTACGTTGGCAACCAATTCAGCTTGGGCTAAACCAGCAGTAGCAAATAGGGCAGTGAATAGGGCGGCTTTTAAAAGTTTCATACGGGTACATCCAAAAATTGACTGTATTTAAGCAAATATTTTTAAGCAAAAACTTAACAGTAAAAGGGGCCGACCAACGGCAACAACAGTACAAGCCATTTTAATCTTTTGCTTTAAGATCTATTAGTTGGTCGTGAGTTATTAACAAAAATAGCAATTAAAGCTGAATGAGATTTACAGTGCCGATAACAGATAACCGACAAGATTTACATAGCTTAACATCGACATAAAAGAAACTCAAACCCATAAATATGATAAATAGCTTGGATAAATAATTTTACTGTCAAAAACCGCCAATCAGTTGTAACAAAGTAATACCAGTAAGAATCAAGCAATAAATGAGGGCGCAAAACTCGTATTTATAGTGTTGCTCATTATTTACCATTTAATAAATAAGTGAGCTTTTGGCTATTTATCCATCTGATTTGGTAACACGATAAATCGCAACATCGGCCAATAAGTTTGGTGCTTGTTTGATTAACGTGGTCATTAACGCAGAGCGCTTTTTACCACCAAAGCCAGAATCTGTCACTGCAAAACGGTTAATGATTTTAATATTGTTATCCGCGCACAGCTCTTCAAAGTCTTTGAAGGTACATAAGTGAATATTTGGGGTGTTATACCATTCATAAGGCAGCGCTTCGGAGACAGGCATTAGACCTTTAAGGCCGAGATGCAACCGGTTCTGCCAGTGGGCAAAGTTTGGGAAAGTAATCACGGCCTCTCGACCGACACGTAGCATATCAAGCAGCAGCGTATCTGGTGATTTTACAGCCTGTAACGCACGAGCCATGACTACGGTATCGAAGCTATTATCTGCAAATCGTGCTAACCCGTCGTTTAGGTCTTGCTCGATAATGTTTAAGCCTTTAGCGATGGCCTCATTGATTTTGTCGCCATCAAGCTCAAGGCCATAGCCGGTGACCCCAAGCGTGTGCTGCATATGCTCTAATAGTGAGCCATCACCACAACCCAAATCCAGTACTCGAGACTTCGGGGTAATCCAGCGTTTGGCCAGTTCATGATCTATTCTCATGCTAGGTGCTCCTTAGTCTCAGATTTTAAATTGCTGCTATTTTTATGCTCTAAGAAAGGCGCATTCAAGAAGCCTTTGACCGCGCCCATGTAGCGAGGGATATCAAATAAGAAAGAGTCATGACCGTGCGGCGCATCGACATTGACGTAGCTGACTTGTTTGTCATTGGCCATGAGCGCATCGACAATCTCCTCTGAGCGGGCAGGGGCAAATCGCCAATCTGTAGTAAACGACACAATTAAGAACTGACATTGACTGCGGTTTAAGGTCTGCTCTAATGCTTGCTGCTCGGACAGGCTTTCATCGGTAACATAGCCGCGGCTGGTATCGAAGTAATCCAGCGCTTTGGTCATTAACAGATAAGTATTCGCATCAAAGTTTTCACTAAAGCGCTCACCTTGATAACGCAAGTAGCTTTCGACCTGAAACTCAACATCATAGCCATACATAAATTTACCTGACTTTAAGTCGCGGCCAAATTTAGACTTCATTGCCTCTTCAGTCAAATAAGTAATATGACCGACCATACGCGCTAAAATAAGCCCGCGACGCGGATAAGTGCCCGCCTCTAAGTAGCGGCCTTTATTAAAATCCGGGTCTGATAAGATAGACTGACGCGCGACCTCATTGAAGGCAATGTTTTGTGCCGACAGCTTAGGCGTACTGGCAATAATCACACAGCGCTTTAGGCGATTAGGATAATCCACCGACCACTGTAGTGCCTGCATACCGCCCATTGAGCCACCGACAATAGCATGCCAAACATCTATGCCTAATCGATCAGAGAACATGGCTTGAGTTTTGACCCAGTCTTTAATGGTAATTAGCGGGAAGTCAGGGCCATAGGGTTTGCCCGTTTCTGGGTTTGGGGTTGTCGGACCGGTAGAGCCATGACAGCTACCGATATTATTAAGACAAACCACATAAAAGCGATTGGTATCAATGGTTTTGCCAGGACCAATCATGGTATCCCACCAACCAGGCTTTTTATCATCAGCACTATGCCAGCCTGCAGCATGATGGCTACCAGATAGGGCATGGCATATTAATATCGCATTGGACTTATCAGCGTTTAGCTCACCATAAGTTTCATAAACCAAATCAAATTCAGATAAGGTCCGATTACACTCTAAGGTGAGCGGCGTGTCAAAATGCATCATCTGCGGCGTCACGATACCCACAGAGTTGGCAAGTTTTGGATCGGTCGTGGTCGATTGGATGCTCAAAATTACCTCAGTATTGATTTTAAAAGGGCAGTAAGGATAGTTAAATATTTTTATCGGTCACAGTTGCACCTGTATGAGTTTGTATGATATTGAAACGGTCATATCAGGGTCGCAACACTGCTATAGTTTTGTATTGTAGGCGTAAGCAGGATTAAGTACAACATGACCAAGTACGAATTATAACCACAAGTCAGTACACAAAGGGCTTTTGCATAAACTTACGTTATTTAATAGCATCGTTTTAGTCAACATTAGCTGAATAATGCTACACTGATGCGTATCAATGATATGATTTAATGCCTGTTTTACAGACAGTACATGATTATATATTTAGTTAGATTTGTAAGGATATCCGTCTCATTATGAAACCCAATCAACCTCCCCGTATTGCTGTTCTATTGGTCAATCTTGGTACGCCAGATGAGCCGACAGCGCCTGCGGTTCGTCGTTATTTAAAGCAGTTTTTGTCAGACCCGAGGGTTATTGAGATACCGCAGTTTTTATGGGCGATTATTCTAAATCTGTTTGTCTTGCCGTCACGTCCTAAACGCGTGGCAGAAGCCTATGCCAGTGTGTGGGAGGGCGACTCTCCTATCCGTAGAATCTTAAAGGAGCAGGTCGCTTTATTACAACAGCGCTTAGATGGCAGCGTGTCACCGTTTGAGGTGTCGGTTCATCCTGCGATGACCTATGGTAACCCTGGTATTCCTGATGTGATGAGTCAGCTGTGCAGTGAGGGCGTTGATCATTTTGTTATTTTGCCTTTGTTCCCGCAGTACTCAGCAACCTCAGGTGGTGCAGTTTATGATGCGGTTACTAAATGGTCGCTTGAGCAGCGTAATCTGCCCAATTTAACCATTGTTAAAGATTACTTTGCGCATCCGCTATATATCAAAGCATTGGCTGATTCTATTCGCCGCTTCCAAGCGGAGCACGGTAAGCCTGACAAACTGATGTTTAGCTTCCATGGTATTCCGCAGCCTTATGCTGATAAAGGCGATCCGTATCCTAAACGCTGTAAGTGCACCGCAGCACAAGTGGCACACGAGCTAGGACTTAATGAAGATGAATGGATTATCAGCTTCCAATCTCGCTTTGGTAAGCAAGAATGGGTCAAGCCTTATACTGATGTCACTTTGGAGGAATGGGGTAAATCCGGTGTACGCTCGGTGCAAGTGGTCAGTCCTGCTTTCTCAGCAGATTGCTTAGAGACGCTAGAGGAATTGGCGATGGAAAATCGTGATAACTTCTTAAATGCAGGCGGGCAAGAGTATCACTATATTCCTGCGCTAAATACTGATAAGGGTCATATTGATATGATGGAAGCCTTAGCGAAACCATTGGTTGAAGGGTGGGTAGCGACCTTAGATGGTTGGGCCTAATGATAGTCAAAGAAGTCAAAGAAGGTTAAAAAACAATCGAGCCTAGATACGACAAATATAGGCTTAGCGAGGTTAAACCCCTAATCGTTTAGTAGTTAGCGGACTATAGCTTTAAAAAATATAAGCTTTTAAATATGTTATCCAAAAAAACACCGCCAGTTTAACTAGCGGTGTTTTTGCTTTATATATGAATAATAATGAGTGTTTAAAAACTATTCATCTTCAAAGCTTTGCTCAACGGCATCATCATCAGCAATATCACGAATGGTTGGATAACCTTCATCATCTAACGCATCATCGACCAATACTTCATCAATGCGTGATTCATCAATATTCTGACGGTGCATCGGCGTCAAGCCTTCTTGTAGGTTCTCACCTTCATTCATCGAATCTAAGCTGATTGCCGTATCTATTGGATCTTTCATAATCTACTCCTTTAGAGTTTATTTTTTGGCAAAACAAACCGTTATAGGTTTTGCTCACGAGGAATTTCAGCTTCCTGAGGTGCGTTAGCCATATCACGGTCAAGAGAGTAGAAGTTAGCATTATTGTCTTTGCTTTCTGATGCCAGTGCAAATTTATCACGCAGCTCATCAATAAGCGCTTCTTCTTCAATTTGCTCTTTCACGAACCATTGTAAGAAGTTAAAGGTTGGCCAATCCCTTTCATCCAATGCCTTATCAACTAATGCATAGATTTTTTTGGAGTTATCTAACTCATGTTGCCAAACATCTTCGATACAAGATTCTAAATCTACAGGATTATCACGTGGTGCAGGAATTGAACCAATTTTAGCTTCACCACCGCGAGTTTGGATATATTCTAAGAACTTAAACATATGTTGGCGTTCTTCTTCTGAATGCTTATAAAAGAATTCAGCGATACCTGCATAATTATTAGAATCTGCCCAAATACCAAGCGCAAGATACGCTTGTGCTTGAGTAGCTTCATTGTTCATCTGTTCATTTAACGCTTGTTCCATACTGTCAGAAATACGCTTGTCACCCATAATATACTCCTCAATGTTTGAATGTTATCTTTTAAGAAAAAGGTTCGTTGTCTCAGGTTTAAGACTAAAAACAGTGAGTCGTTATTGTTATTAGTATCACTGTATATTTCAAATCATAAACCAAAATTTAAACCTAAAATTTGGAAGCAACTAAAGTATAAGGGGTGAAATAAGGAATATAGGTAAGGCTTGAGTTATGAGTTGTGCATATTATGTTAGAGAGGTTAAGAGTTGTAACATAAACTAAAGAAAAATATTGAAACAAAAAAAAGCCGGCACTAAGCCGACTTTTTATTAATAAATATTAGAGCGTGTTAATGACAATAAATGGATTAAGCACCAACCATCTTGTTTACCCAGCGTACCATAGAGGCACTTGGCGAAACCTGTGCAAGGGTGCTAAATATTTTGGCAGGTATACCTACTGAGTAATGGGTTTTATGTAATTTCTTATTCGGTGAAACAGATAATTTATACAGCAGTTTACCCACATCGTCAGGGGTTAGGTTTAGACCCAAGCGATCAATACTGGTAACGCTAACGCCTTTGGTCATATCGGTTTGTACCCAAAGTGGCATCACATCGATAACTTTAATACCCTTAGGCTCAAACTCAATGTTTAACGCTTCAGTTAAGCCGCGCACAAAGAATTTACTGGCAGAATAAGGGGCAATTTCAGGCTGACCATAGATAGCAGAAGCGGAAGAGAGGTTGATGATTTTTTGATGCGCTTGACCACTCATTTGACTGCCTACTTTATGACAGCCGATTAAAACACCTTTACAGTTAATATCAACCAGTTTTAGCTGTGCTTCCAGCTTAGTATCTGGCAAATCACCCGTTACCAAAATACCGGCATTATTGATTAATACATCAATGCTGCCAAATTTTTCATTCATCTCTTCAATAGCGCTGTCCCAGTCTTCAGGAAGGGTCACGTCTAGATTGCCATGAGCGATGGCGTTAGATTTAATCGCCTTTTTAAAGGCTTTGTCTTTAAGCGCGGACTCAAGCTCGTTAACATCAATGTCAAATAAGCCAACATTATGACCTTTTGAAGCCAGTTTTTTTGCAGTGGTCAGGCCAATGCCGCGTGAGGCACCCGTGATTAGAATATTTAGTGGGGTCATTAAAAGCATCCTTGTCTTAATTATGGAGGAGAGGCTTATGAGGTAGCGTTAATCATTGTCCAATAAACATGACTCAACAATCATCGATACGCCCATAAGTTATTTTACTTAACTGATTATATAATATAAGTAGATATAATCGAATTATTAACGTGTGCGCTATAGTGCACAAACCATATGACTATAGCAAATCAAATGTTTTTTATCTAACACTGATTTTGATTGGCTAATTGAGGTTCTGTTATGGCTGAAGAAGGCGTCTGGATGGCAGACGGCAGCTGCTGTTTTAGGCAGCACTCAAAGGGCGTTAATGGGAAGCGAATTAAATACACCAAGGTAATAATATAAATAATTCCCTCAGAAATCTCTTCTACCCAGACACCTAAATCATGACCAAAGCCAATACCATGCTCGCCGCTATACTGCAGAATAGCTAAAGCAAGCACAGAAAAATAGATCGTTTTGGGTACATCTTTTAATACGGCCCATAAATAGTGCCAACTGCGAATCAAAAAGACTAGTATCGTGATTCCAACGACCAATAAGACCGAGTCCTCCCACCATTCATAGGATTTACCTAACAATAAAAAGGTCTTTGGTATATAAAGATCCGACAAAAAACTCAACTCACGGCGGACGGCTGCGAAAAAGACCAATGCAGAGGCAAACCAGAAAGATTGACCAATCTTAAGGTGGCTTTTTCTAGCATATAAGGCACAGATAATTAAGCAGATGAATAAAGAGAGTGCTTCAAAAATTTCAATGAAGCTGTCTTCGTTAACGATAGTGGTTCTCCAACGTATAGATTAGTAACGGTCTGATATCTATATAGACAACCCTTTTAAAAACAGTGCGTATTTAATTAATGTGATATACGATTTGTATCATCTGAACACAGTTAGCAGCGCTTAATTTTGATTGCATACTAATAAGGATTGGTATGGTGCAGACCTGACTTTCAGGTAATGAAAAAAGACTATTAATATTTTTTAAATAGTTGACATTTCAGGTTTAATTAAGCTTAATTATAACGCTAATCTAAAGGTGTTGCTACCCCTATAATAAATTTTGCGCTATCTGCTGTGCGATTTGCATAGGTACTGACAGTTATAGATAGTGGATAAAAAAACCTTCAACACATAGATAATAAAGGCGTAAGGGTTGTTATGTATGTTAAATAATAGGCGGTTTATGACAAATAGTTAAAAGGTTATTGTAAAAAGCAATAAGTTCGTAGCCATGGTCATTAATACCAAAATATATTTATCCACCTACATACTTAGTGATATAAATAAGAAAACGAGAGAGTTTATTTGATTTGCGATTAACCGTTTTATCAAGTATTGCGCCACTTTGATGAATCACCACAGCTGCCGAGCGGTTATGCCAGTATGATTATACCGGCTTATTTTCCGCCATTGTGGTTTGCCATCATGAATAAAAGAGTGGTTGAGCATTATAAGGGCGATATAAGCCGAATTAATATGTACCACAAACCGCTGAGCCCGCGTATGCAAAAAGCCACAAAACTGATTCGTAAAGGGTTAGACTGGTTAGGTTATTAATGTAAAATTAATGACTTAATATAAGTTTAGCTATCGAATAAAGGACGTCAGAGATATGTCTTCTCGCACAGCGCCGCACCAATCAAGCTCATCCTTAAAGGCATCTTCAAAGATTGAGAACTACGGCCGCACCGCACATCCTAGTGATAATAAAGACCTGCAAGTGCTACAACGTATGCGCAGGTTTTTATTGCCCAAAGGATATACCCTCAAGCCGGAATTATTAGACAAAATCGCCGATGGCTACGAGATTACTGACCCTGCGGTTGATGCGATTATCAACAGACACGGTAGATTTGCCGATGCGCTGCAGCAATCTATTATCGATAAAGCTAGATTTGAAGCATCTGATCAGGCGCATCTGTTAAACGATTCTGATTTTCAACAGCTACGTAAGCAGTTTGCCACGCATCCTGATTGGTTCGACGCTAAGCTTGCTGAAAAAGGGGCAATTGCCTATCGGCGCTATCCGCTGACCCTGGTTTGGCTACTGCGCAATGTGGCTTTGATGGCCGGCTACAGTATTCCTGCCTTGTCATTACCGCTGATTAAAACAGGAGCATTGGTACACGATGCGCTGGCACGTTTGTACCGTACTTACGGTTATATGATGGCGGTGTCCGAGCACCCGAAAATCACAGGTGATGACACCGTGTTAGCGATAGGCGGAGAAGCGTGGCGCCAGACCATTCGAGTGCGTCAGCTGCACAGCATGATTCGAAAAGGCTTGGTAAAAGATGGCTTTGATACACAGTATTGGGCGCAGCCGATTAATCAATCAGATATGATAGCCACTCATTTGCAGTTCTCCCTGCTGATTTCAAATGGTCTAAAGTGGCTTGGCGCGCGCATCACCAAAGAAGAAGCAAAAGGGATTATGCATTTGTGGCGTTTGGCAACTTGGTGGATGGGGGTAGACTTAGCGCGCATTCCTAAGACTGAACAAGAGTCATGGGAGTGGTTTTATAACTATTTATCGGTGCAGAAGCTAGACTTTGAGGTCGGTAGGCCGCTTTCTAAAGCATTGCATGATTTGCCATCACAAATTATGGGTGAGACCAATTGGCGTGGTCATGCGGTTGAGCTGGTCAATGCCAGTGTCACTCGTACTTTTGTGGGTGATGATATTGGCGATGGGTTAAATTTGCCTAAGCTGCCGTTGCGGCAAGGCGTCTTACTTAGTGCGCCTATATTGTTTGGCATAGACACCGCACGCCGCCTGCATCCTAAGCTTGAGAAACGTATTGAACGGTTTAGACGCACTCGGCAAGACAATATGAATTGGTGGCTTAAAAAAAACGACCCTTATTATGCCAATAAAAAAACGCTGTAGGGTCGTCCTAACTTTTATCGTTGTTGCCACAACTCATTTGCCTCAATCAGTGACAATTCAGGATAACGCTTGCGCAGCGCCTTAATCGCTTTTATTTTATCCAGATGCGCTAAGTGAGTTCGCAAGTAGACCAATCGCTCATCTTCAAAAGCATCATTTGAAGAGCGAGCGGTTAATTGTTTGACTCTCGACTCTAAATGCTCAATTCTTTTGCTTTTCAAATATAATGAGAACAGTAGAGAGATAATGAACAGTAAATAGACGATCTGCTCTAAAGACATGCTAAGCCTCCTATAGACCGAACATTATATTTTGGCAAGATTCGGACGGTATTTTAAGGTTCTAAGAGATTTTAAGAAATGTATCTTAGGTAAGGTATTTTAAGAGGGTGTAAAGGAAGTATGACTTTAATAAATAGATTATTGGCAAGTTTATATAAAACGAAGCTTTAACATTCTAATAAATATTTCAAAAAGTATTCGACGTTCAATACGACCATTTGCTCATTAATCCATGCCACTCATTCCAAAACTGAGTAAAGCCATTAAGTTCAAACTCATCGCTTGGTAACACCTTAAGTTTAGGCTGATAGAAAAGTTGTACCTCTTTGGCAAAAGCAATAACCATTTTTCTATAAGTTTCAAAATCCAGTTTGCCTTTTGTACCACTTTCAGATGTGAATACAACATTACCCTCTATGTGTTCTATCTTCCAATCAAAACCCGTAGGACAACCACAGATAACGACATAGTTTTCATTATTAGGGCTGGGTATAAGAAAATTACCGCAACACGGAACAATTTGGCTACCGAATGACTCATAGTCACAATCCTTATCTAACGACCTTAATAAATATAATGCAGTTGCGGAGAGAGCATATGAGCCATCTTTTTCGCTAATTATAATCTCATCAGCAATGCGCAAATATACTTCGCCATGGGAGCATAGATCGTCTTTATCATATTTATCATCATCCTGTAAATACCCCATTCTTAACACAACATCATCGTAGAATAATTAAGCCACCTGCCTGTACTCAGCAGGTGTCATATCATTAAGTGAATCATGGGGTCTTTCGGTGTTATAAACCTTGATCCATTCTTCAGTCAGCTTATTGACTTCATTTAAATCATTGAATAAATAACAATCCAAAACCTCATTGCGATAACTACGATTAAACCGTTCAATATAAGCATTCTGATAAGGACATCCAGGCTCAATATAGTCAATATAAATACCATGAGCTGATGCCCAGTCAGTAAACACTTTAGAGGTAAACTCACTGCCATTATCCACACGAATCTGCTTAGGATAGCCATGCCACTCGGCTAACTGGTCAAGGTAGCGAATCACTCGGAGTGAGGGAATACTGGTACCAATATCAATGCCGAGTACTTCGCGGTTATAATCATCAATCACATTAAAGGTGCGAAAGCGAATATTGTTGTATAGGCTGTCGCTCATGAAATCCATTGACCAAGTATGTCCCAATGCATTTGGTACACTTAACGGCTGAGGATTGCGTGTTGGTAGACGTCTTTTAGACTTACCACGTAGGTTTAAGTTTAACGCTGTATAAACACGATGTACGCGCTTATGATTCCATGAATAGCCAAGCTTGCGTATACGCTTAAAACACTTTGGGAAACCCCAACTATTGTGCTTATCTGTTAGCTCATTTAAAACCTCAATAATTTCACTATCATCAGATAGTTTAGGCTTATAGTAGTAAGCAGTTCGACTGATGCAGACGACCTGACAACTCAATGCAATACTGATACCATACTGCGCCTGTAACTCTTGCGCCCAGACTTTGCGCGCGAGGGCAGGCGCTATAGCTTTTTTATGATCTCTTCCTGCATCTGCGCTTTGAGGCTTAAATCAGCAAACATCTGTTTAAGCCTACGGTTTTCTTCTTCAAGCTCTTTTA